>JBEAYO010000025.1:0-14699 GCA_041159285.1 Bacteroidota bacterium
AAAGCGCGCCGAGTCTTTTGAGACAAGCTCAACATTTTGCCTGCCCTCGACACACCTCCTTGTTCGTTACAAGAGGCTCACCTTCCTTTCCACCGAACCGGGTAGCTTGAATACCCCCTCAACACATCGGCAGAAAACGTTGCTGCCTTCCTGACAGGATCAGGTTCCAGTTGATCTATGACAGCCAGCAGTTCCCTGGCGAAACAAGCCGCAGTCATTCGGGCAACATGGATGCCGAGGCAATGGTGCGGTCCGGTGCCAAAAGACAAGTGCTGCCTCGAAGGCCGTTTTAGCTCGTACTCATTGGGACTGGAGAACACCTTGGGATCCCTGTTGACAGCAACCGTGCTGATTGTAATAAGAGCGGAAGCAGGGATTTCAGATCCTTCCACTACCACCGCTTCTTTGCATTGCCGGACAATCTGATGAGCGGGAGGCTGCAGGCGAAGGGTTTCCTCAATGAAATTGCCAATCAATCCGGGATCTTGCTGCAGCTGCACCTTGATGTCCGGCTTTTTCAAGAGAATTGTGCCAATGTTGCCCAGCAGCACGCTGGCGGTGGGAGCACCTGCCACCCAAAACAACTTCACCAGGCTGGCAGCTTGTGGCACACTCAAATCTCCCGTTTCCACCATTTCCCTCAATGCGACAATCAGTCCCTGACTGCTTTCTTGCCTGCCCTCGGCCTGGCAATACTGCTGGAAAAATGCATCTACCCGGTGATGGTCCTGATGGTAAATGCCGCCTGGCATAGCTGAAAGCAGCGCTTGCGTCTCCCTGTTTTCCAGCCCCAGCAATTCATCGAGCACTCCTGTTCCCAGGGGAATGGCCAGGTCTGAAATCAGGTCGAACTGTTTTTTGTTTAATTGGTCTTCCAGCAGCTGGCTGGCTTTTGCTGCCGTGAAATCTTCCAGCATTTTCAGGGATTGGGGAAGAAAGAAGGCCTGCAACAGCGAGCGCACCCGGGTATGGCCGGGAGGGTCGGCTCCGATGAGTGCGAAGTCGAAGTCCGCCTGCAGGGTATTGGAAAAAAAACGGTGGTTGCGGGCTATTTCTTTGGCCGGCTCGTAATCCAGGACGAGCCAGCTGTTTTTGTAAGGCAGGTAGTGCAGCGGACCGTGGGAGCGCAGGTATTCCACGTCCTGCAACATGGTTGGCAGGTCGGCACCAAAATCGAAGCGGCGCACCACTTCATCGTATCGGCTGCGTTTGTTCCTTGAAACTAGGCCACTGATTCGATGGAAGACTTTTCCAATGACAGAATTCATGCTGAATACCACTTATTTAAAATATTCGTAACTGTTCAGCCACCCTTGCAGATGCCGCTTGTTTTCCGGAAAGGGCGCGGGGCTGCGCCCCGCGCCCTTTCCGGGAGGCCAGCGGCATCTGCAAGGGTGGCTGAACAGTTACAAATATTCTTTAGACGATGGCACAATAAATTGCCACAACTGCTCCCACTTTCCCGGAATGGATTTTGCCTGAAAAATCGCCAGCCCGGCTCATTCCCAGAGGTATTCCGCCCCGTAATTTTTGTACTCCTCACGGCCTTTCAGTATATCAGCACGGCCCCTGCATCCTTCCAGAATTGATTCCGGCAATGGCGGGACAAGCAGTTTCCTGTTGGGGAAAATTGCACTCAACACCCTGAAAAGTGGCCTGTACCTGTTGTAAAAACCGTTGTGTATATGCTTTGCATTGAGTTTATCAAAAAGGGTTGCTCCCAAAACAGGCTTTGTCCTCACCAGCAGCTTGTTCAACTTCAGGCTCCAGTACAGGTCACTTGGCGAGGCGGCATCATTCACCACTCCCGGATTGTATTCTACGGGATCCAACCCCAGTTTTTCCTGCAGTATGGCCAGGAACCTCACATTGTCATCCCGAAGCAGTTCATAGGGCAGCACGATCACATTCTCTTTTCCAAAGGCTTGTTCGTACATGCCTATCAACTTATTGTAGTCAAAGTAAATGAAGTCCCGACCAGAAAGTTCACCCATGATGGTATCAAAGTCATCAACAGCCCTCATCTTGACGAGTTGCTTGTAAGTTGAAATTACCCGAGAGGCAAATCCGCGGGTGATGATGAGTATCCTGGCGTTTGGAAAAAAATCGGCCAGGAAATCGCAGAAAATTTCAGGGTCTAATTGCCAATCGTTACTCCTCCCCAGCAACCATCCAAGGGATCCAGAGGAGAACCCTTCCCAACTGGTGACGGCATAGGCATAGGGTTGCTTTCGATGGCGCGCCACTTTGTCCGCAAATGGGAAAATGCCCTCCTGAAAGCCCGCCAGCCCATGGTTTTTGTATAGCAACTGAGGGTGCCTTTCAAACCATTGACCCAAAAACTGGGAGGCTGCCTTGGGGCATCCTATGTGTACCAGATGTCGCATGTTGTTAATGATTTTTTAGCAGCCTTGTTGCAAGGGGTCAAAAGAAGGCCTCAGCCTTGTTGTATTGCCAGCGAAATGAGCTTGTGGTGATTTGCTGGAAGAGCTTATGAAGCGCAAACAGGTAAGTGTAATTACTTCGAAAGACAAATTTATGCCCTTTTCCCATGCCGGTCAACCCTTGTGTCGTTTTTATAAACAAGCCAGCCAGCAGAACCAGTGACTTTTCCCACAGCCTGCAATATCCCGGACATAGTTTCTTAGCTTTGCACAAATCCTGAAAAATCCAGACACTGGAACTCCGGAACCACCACCATGCCATTCCATCCGGCCATGAAAAAAAGCAAACTTCCTGAAGCCCAGGGCGAAGAGGCCCTGAACGTCCTATTCCTGGTGAACCGCCTCTACGAGTGGTCGCAGAACTTCATCACCCGGGAGCTGACCGAACTCGACGCCCTCGGCGTGAAAATGACCATCGCCGCCCGCAGCGTCACCCAGCGAAGCGACCTGTCGCCCGCCGAGCAACAACTGCTCCGGCACTTCCACCCTATCCCGGAAAATCCCTTCCTGCCCCGCTACTGGGCCACCCACCTGCGCATCGTCTTCGGAAGGCCCCGGACCTGGCTCTCCGCCTGGAAAACCCTGTTCTCATTGAAACACAAACCCGCCAAGTTCCCGCGGGGCATGGTCTGCCTCTTCCGAGCAGCCATTCTGGCAGAATACACTGAAAACCAACAGATTAACCTCATCCATGCCCACTTCCTCACCGCCGCAGGGGAAACAGCCCTCTACCTGTCCAAACTCACCGGCATCCCCTTCGGGGCCACCGCCTACGCCATGGACATCTACGTGGACAACAGCGGCCTGGCCGGAAAACTCAAACACGCCGCCTATGTCAACGGCACCACCCGCTACAATGAAAGAACACTGGCCCGGCTGATTCCGGATCACCCCGAGCGAATCGTCACCCGCTACTATGGCATCTACACCTCCCCGGAACTGCCCCCCCCCCTGCCGCACGACACCTTCAACTTCCTGGCAGTGGGCAGGCTCGTGCCCAAAAAGGGCTTCCACGACCTGCTCCTGGCCTGCGAAATACTCCAGCGGAAAGGATATGTCTTCCACTGCGAAATCATCGGCAGCGGCCCGCTGGAAAAAACACTGAGGGAACAAATACAGGAACTGGGACTGGAGGACTCCGTCACCTTGACGGGCTTCGTGGCGCCAAACGACCTGCCCGACCGCTACCGCGGCGGCGATGTGCTGGTGGCCCCCTGCATCGTGGCTGACAATGGCGACGTGGACGGCCTGCCCAATGTCTGCCTCGAGGCGATGAACTACGGCCTGCCGGTCATCAGCACGACCATCAGCGGCATCCCGGAAGCGGTGGAACAAGACGTCAACGGCTGGCTGGCGCCACCGGAAAACCCCGAAAATTTGGCGGAGGCCATGGAGGCGTCCATGCATGCCGACAACCTCCCGGCCATGCGGATTGCCTCCCACCAGCTGGTTTGTGAAAAGTTCGACGTGCGGAAAAACGTGATTCCCATCCGGGATTTGCTGGAGCAACACCGAAAACGTTGACCGCCTGGCGAGAAAGGAGCCGGCCCGGCGATGGCGATCCTATTGAAAATAGCGCCGCCAGCCCCCGGAAAGGTGCTTTTTCAAAGCCCGGTGGTTTTCCTTGAAATGCCCGGCTTCATCGGGACGGCTAAGAGAGATGGAATTGAAAACCGCAGGTACTGCAGCCTTCCCCGTGTCATCCTCCTGCTCGAATTCATATTTGAAGGAGTATGTGCCGAGATTGAGAATCGCATCAAAATTGTCTTGCAATGCCAACCTGAAGGCGCTGTGAAATAAAATCGGTGCCGAGGGCAGCTGCCCGAACAAAGAGACTGGAACTGTTGCCTTTGCAGGTACTTTTTGGCCCAGCGTGCAGGAATAAAAGTCACAAACTGTTGGCTGCGGCTCGATACCCCGGCAATATTCCTCTAACTGGGACGCATTAATTCTTATCAAGGGGGAATGCAGCGGAATTACCAATTTCCTGAGCTCAGGCAACTTCCAGCCGATGTGGTGCTGGCGCAAGAGGTCAGCAGCCCTGTCCAGCTCCTGCTCGCGGCAAATGGCCAGGGTTTCCGTTTGGCTCCACTCGCAGATGGGATGGATAAGCCCCGTGAATTTTTCAAAAACAGGATCGCGAAAGGCGGATTTTACCACGACCACAACGAACTCAGGGGAATATTCCGTGTAGGTCATAACCCTGCCGGTGGCCATTTGAACGGCAGCTCTCCTGTCAATCCCTTGTGCTGCATAAAGCGCAGAGGTTTCTCCAAGACTAAAGCCGAATACCGCTGACGGCAGAATACCTTCGGCCTTCCACAAGTCGGCAAGCGCCATTTGAACGGCCAGGATGTTGTAGAGTTGACTGGAATAGTCTTCAAAAAAATCCGCGGCGGCCTTTCCCTGAAAGTTGGGCAAGATGGCAGTCTGGCCGAACTCCGCTATCAGCTCGCTGGTCTCCTGTATTGACTTGCGAAACGCCTTTTCTTCCTCGTACAGAATCCTGCCCATGTTGCCCCAGCAATGATGCCCGCCCAGGAAAAGAAATAGCACCTTCCTTTTTGGGAAAGCCAGGGAATCTTTTATTCCTCTGAGAATTAATGACAAATTTGTTTTCATAGGGTTGACAAAATGGGGTTTATGTAAAAATACGAATCCTATTAAAAACCAGGGTCCAAAATCAAGTATAATGTTTCCATGTTACACGCTCGGATAATGCGCGGAGCCTGCCCTCATAAGGAGAGACCGTCTCAAAAATTCCCCGCCCCGGCAACCCTATTGAAAATACCGCCGCCAGCCCCTGGATAGGTGCTTTTTCAAAGCCCGGTGGTTTTCCTCGAAATACCCGGCCTCATCGGGACGGCTAAGAGAGATGGAATTGAAAACCGCAGGTACTGCGGCCTTCCCCGTGCCATCCTCCTGCTCGAATTCATATTTGAATGCGTAATTGCCGGGATTGACAATCGCGTCAACCTTGTCTTGCAGTGCCAACCTGAAAGTGCTGTGAAAGAAAATCGGCGATACGAGCATTCGCTCGAACAAGGAGCATGGAACCGTTGCCGCCGCAGGTACTTTCCGGCCCAGGGTGCAGGAATAAAAATCACAGGTTGTAGGCAGAGGCTCGATGACCTGGTAGTATTTCTCTAAATGGGCCGCTTTAAGCTCAAACAGGGAGGTATGCACCGGCACCATCAGCCGTTTCAAGCCAGGCCGCTCCCAGCTGATGTGATGCCGCCTCAGAAACTCATCGGCCCTGTCGAGTTCCTGCTGGTGGCACAAAGACAGGGTTGCCGTTTTGTTCCATTCACAAAAGGGATAAACCAAGCCTGCGCATTTGTCAAAAACAGGATCGCGGAAGCCAGCTTTTACTACCATCAAGGTAAATTCAGTATCGTACTCCCTGAGGGATAATACCAGGCCGGTAACCCATCGGACAACATCTCTGCGGCTGATACCCCCCGCTGCATAAAGTGCCGATGCTTCTCCAAGGCTGGAGCCCAGGGTTGCCGCCGGAAAAATATGCCTCGACTTCCAAAGGTCAGCGAACGCCATTTGAATGGCATGCACGATATACATGTTACTGGTATACTGTTCAAAAAAACCAGTAGTACCTTTCCCTTGAAAATCAGGCAAAATATCGGTTGATGCAATTTCCCTGATCAATTCACTGGTTTCTCGTATCGACTGGCGAAAAACCTTTTCCCGCTCATACAGGATGCTCCCCATACCTGCCCAGGAGGGGTGGTTTCCCATAAACAGGAACAATCTTCTTTTGGAAGCAGAAGGCCGGACATCTTTTATTCCGCTGAAAATAAATGATAAGTTCGTTTTCATTTAGTTCGCGTAGTAGGTTTAATCGCCTATTCTCTGGAAATAATAACTTTTCCAAAACCATGCCGCCCATCTGCCATGCTTCCTCAGCCGAACCAACACTTGACCCCATCCCGCAGCCTCGGAGATGCCCGACATTTGCAGCCCTCAGCGCGCCAGACGCAAAGCCCGCAACATCCGCTGCCAATCCTCCTGCCCCACAACACCGCTGAAACGGGCCAGCATGAGATAGGTGAGGAGATAAACCAAGGCCAGGACAGGAAACGCTGCCGCAGCCGGCAGCGACCAGGCATACTTAAGCACCAGCGCAGGCAGGGCCGCCACTGCGGCAACGGCCAGGGTGCGCAGGTAAAAAGCAAAGGGGAAGGACTGGAAAAATCCGATTTTCAGCGAGCGCCGGATACAGTCCAGGGCATACCACCAGGTGAACATGTTGGCCAGCAGGGAGGCCAGCGGAGGCCCAGCCACGCCCAGCCACATCACCAGCGGCACCGACAGCAAGCCGTTTATCAAAAACAGGTACACCGCTCCCCGCGTGATATCTCCCGTGCTGCCCAACGCCTTCTGCATGTTGCTGTAGGAGGCGACGCGCTGCAGCAAAATCACCGTGTAGATGCGGAACGGCACCACGGCCCCGGCATAGCTGTCTGGAAACAACAGTGCGATGAACTCCTCCGCCGACACCAGGAACACCATCACCAGGGGTATCACCAGTGCCGACACCTTCCGGATGCTCTTGTACCACAACTCCAGGAGCGCCGGCGTCTCTCCCCGGAAGTAATGTCCCACCAGCCGGGGCATCATCACCGCGGCCACCGAATAGGCGATGGTCGGCACAACGGGAATCTCATAGGCCCCGGCGGCATACACCGCGAATGAGGCTGGCAGGAACCATTGCACCACGTACTTGTCCAGCTGCCGGTTGAGGCCCCAGAAAACCTGCGCCAGACTCAGCGGGACGGCATAATACAACAATTCCTTCAAGGTACCGGGAGGCAAGCTCCCGCCTTCCGCACCAGCGAACAGCTGCCGGAAAAACCAGCCGCTGATGGCCAGCCGGATAATGCCATAGCCCAGCAGGCCCCAGGTGATACCCGCCACCGGATTGGGCAGCAGCAGGGGCAGCGTCATGGCCAGAAACTGTAGCAGCCCGGTGAAAATATTCAGCCCGGCGGCTGCCCTGGCTCGGTCCATGGCAATGAGGATGTTGGGCAGGGTCAGAGTCGGCAGCTCGAAGATGAGCAGACCCATCATCGCCCAGATGAGCAGGCGCAGTTCGCCAAACCCCTCTCGCGTGGCGGCCACCCAGGCGATGCCCAGCATGACCAGGGCGCCGACGAGGCTGATGAGCAGCAGGGTCCGGCTGATGAGCAGTACGACGCCCTTTCGGGCAGCAGGCTGCATTTTTTCAAAAAAGTAGAAAATGCTGTCGGGCAACCCGAGTTGCGCGAAGGCCTGCGCGGTGCCGTAAATGGTGAGCAGAAAGAATACGAGTCCCGCCTCGCTGCCTGAGAGTTGGTGCGTGAGCACCACCATCGCCATCAGTTGCGAAAGGATGGTAAGCGCCCGGCTGATGGTGAAGATGCCGGCCTTGCGGGCCAGGCTTTGCGGCCGGCGGTTCTCCGTTGTTGCTTGCTTTTCTATGATGGTTGTTGCTTGTATGGTGACGGTCATCCGGGGTTTATTACAGACTCGTTGAGGCTGCCTAAAAAAAATCGGCCAGCGCTTGAAAGCTGTCTCGCAAAAGCCGCCGGGCCTCCAGAAAGGGTGCTCGGCGGGTCTGTGCCGCCGAGAGGTAGTGTCTAAAGTCCTTGCGGCTGGTTCCGCAGGTGCCGCACGCCTTCCGGAAAGGGCGCTCGGCGGGCCATAGGCCCGCCGAGCGCCCTGAAAACCCCTTAGGGGTTTTCGTGGCGCGAGGCTGCGCCCCGCGCCCTTTTCAAGGAAGGGCACTGCGCCCCGGGATCTTGTTACACAACTCCGACGCACTTTTCGAAAGCCAGGCAGCACCGGCGGCATCGGTTGCAGGTTCTTTTGAGATAGCCTTAACAAGACTAAGGGGTTTTAGGGATACATGCATCTATTTTTGCTAAATTAGCGTTATTTATAAAAAGCGTCTCAAAAAACCGGAGGTTTTTTAACAAAACGACATGAAAAGATTCAGCTATTTGCTTTTCCTTTTGTTCCCATTGTTGGGATATGCCCAGGACGAACGACTCGTTTACAAAGACTCCGTGTATCTGAGCCATATCAAATCCGTCAAGTTTCACGTCAGCGGGCTGCTGGTCAGCATGCCCATCCTCGAGATGGGCAAATCAGGCAGCCTGCTCCTCTCCTTCGACGACCTGCAGGGAGACCCCAGCAGCTACAGCTACAGTATCGAACACTGCAATGCCAACTGGCAACCCTCCGGCCTCACAGAATTCGAATACCTCGACGGCTTCTCCAACCAGCGCATAGAAACTTTTGAATATTCCTTCAAGGCAAAATCCAACTACACCCATTTCCGGCTACTCCTCCCCAACGAGGACCTGCGCATGACCAAGTCCGGCAATTACCTGCTCAAGGTGTATGAAGACAGCCGACCCAAGCGCCTGGCCATCACCCGCCGCTTCATGATAGCCGACCCCAAGGTCAAGATCCTCCCGCAGGTCATCCGCCCCGCCGTCGTCAGCAAAACCAACACCCATCAGGAAATAGACTTCACCGTTTACAACGAGCGCTTCGAAATCCGCAACCCCCGGCAGGAACTCAACGCCGTCATCCTCCAGAACGGCCGCTGGGACTCCGCCCTGTCCGGCATATCCCCCCTCTTCAGCCGCCCGGAGGAACAGCGCTTTGACTATCAGGACAGGATCGTCTTCGATGCTGGCAAGGAGTTCCGCTACCTCGACCTGCGCGGCCTCCGCTTCCCCGCCCCCGGCATCGAAACCGTGCAGTTCAACAATAACAAGTACGAGGTGTGGGTGGAAAAAGACCAGAAGCGGGGCAATGCCCCCCACTTCGAATCCTATGACCTCAATGGCAATTTCATCATCGAAAACTCCGATGAAAGCGACCGCCTCTACGTCGAGCAGATTGCCGCCGACCCGGAAAACCTCAACACCAGCATCGATGCCCTCGACCTGGCGGAGATGGATGTCCACGACATGCAAAGCGAGTACATCAACACCTTTTTCACCCTTTACAGCCCCACTCGTTATGAAGAGGAGGATGTCTATATCTTCGGGGGGCTGACCGACTGGCAGTTCAAAGAGGAATTCCGAATGACCTACAATCCCGCTGTCAGCAGCTATGTGGCTAAAATTGACCTGAAACAAGGCTATTATGATTATCTTTATGCCGTGGTTTCAAAGAAAGACGGGAGCGCTGATTTCAGCGTCACGGAGGGGAGTTGGTATGAAACGGACAACAATTACACGATTCTCATTTATTTCAGGCCTTTTGGAGGCCGCTACGACCAATTGATCGGGGTGAGGACCTTCAGTTCGAGGTTCACGGGTGCGAAATAAATGCTATTTTAGCACCTCGCTGTCGGCGAATCCGGGGCGACGAGCGGCCCTGTCCGCTTCATATGACAGGGCAATCAAATATCTCGCACACTTTTTGAACAAGCTAAGCAATGCGGGGGACTATTGAAAGCCCCGGCGCGCTCTTGAAATTAGTTTAGCCAGTGCCGTACACCTTCCACGAGAAGACGCCGCGCCAAAAGGACTTTTGAAGTCAATTCCACCGGTGCTACTTGACTCCCGGAAAGGGCGCACGGCGGGCCTGTGGCCCGCGGGGGGGGGGGGGCCCCGCCGGGGCGCCCTACTCCCCCTTTCCGCTGCGGTTTGGCTTCGCCAAACCGCAGCGGAAAGGGGTTTTCCAGGTGCGCGGAACGAAGCCCCGCACACCTTCCGCGAGAGGACGCTGTGCCAAATGACTTTTGAGACAAAAGCGATTCACCGGTGACGAGGTGAGCCCAGTTTAGAAAAACAATAGCTTAGCTGTACATAAACCGATTTTTACAATTATCATGGCAAAAAAATCAACTTGCAGATTCATACTGGCAGCCGCAGCGCTCATGGCCCTCCCAGCCTTCGCACAAGCCCAGTCAAAACTCCTGGAAAAAGCCAACGAACTTTTTCAGTCCAACCAGTTCGCCAAAGCCGCCGAACTCTACCAGCAAGCACTGGAAAAACCGGAAAAATCCGGCACCGCCTCCCAACAACAATATGTCAAGGCAAAACTGGCCTACTGCTTCCGCGTAAACAACAAAATGGAACAGGCAGAAGCACTCTACGCCGAAGTGGTACAGGACCCGGAAACCCTCGGGGAAAACTATTACTACTACGCCGAGGTGCTGCTCGGAAACGGGAAATACCAGGAGGCAAAAAACTGGTTCGACAAATTCCTCACCATCGAACCAGACCATGAAAAAGCCAGGCTGATGAGCACCTCCTGCAACCAGGTAGCCGCCGTCCCCTCCTTCTTCCCCAACCTCGAAATTGAAGCGTTTGCCTTTAATTCACCCGCTGATGACAACGCCCCCATCCGCTGGAAAGGTGGCATCCTGTTCTCTTCCGACCGACCGCAGGACGCCAAAATGCTCAAGGAAAAATCGGGATGGACCGGCCGCGATTACCTCAACCTCTATTATTGCAAAATGAGGCCCGACGGCTCTTTCTCAAAACCGGAGGTTTTCTCCGCCAAACTGAGCGAACTCAACAAAAACCTCAGCAACGCCGCCCTGTCTCCAAACGGAAAGGAAATTTTCTTCACCCGGAACGACAACCAGCTCAACCAGCAAAATACTTATAGCCTGCAATTGTTCCGGGCAACATCCACCGGCTCCGACCGGTGGAAAGACATCCAGACCTTGCCCTTCTGCAACCCCAACTTCAATTACATGCATCCCGCGCTATCCCCTGATGGAAACACCCTCTTCTTTGTTTCCAACAGAAACGGGGGCAGCGGCGGCACTGACATCTGGATGTCCAACAAGAATGGAGAGGTTTGGAGCTCACCCGAAAACCTCGGCTCAGTCGTCAATACCCCCTTCCACGAAGGATTCCCCTTCATGGACGAAAAGGGAAGGCTCTTCTTTTGCTCCAAAGGACACACCAGCTTTGGTGGCTATGATGTTTTCGTCACGGAAAAAGACCAGGACGGGCAATGGACAACTCCGAGGAACCTCGGCAGACCCATCAACGGTCCACTGGATGACATCTCCATCTACGTGGAGGCAGACGGGGAAAGCGGCATGTTCACTTCCTCCCGCGATGGCGGCGACGATGATATCTACTTCTTCCAGGCTCACCCGGCTGCACAACCCTCCTCAACCCCCGTTGAACCGGAAGTGACATCGCCTCCCGTTGCTGCTGCAGCACCTGCAGATCAACCGGAAAAGCAAATGCCCGACGTCCAGGAGTCCACCATCCCGGCAACGGATGCGTTGGCAGCCGCCATTCCCCCCAGCGAACCCGTGCCTCCACTGCCGGCAGCTGACTCCTCGATGGTGAAGGAAGCTATGCCTGATAAAATGCAGGTGGAGGTGGCCAAAATAGCTAAACAGGAAGCCGGAGCCGTCCCGCAGGCGATATCCCGAGAAGAACAGCCAGGCCAGGAAACTGCGCCTATTCCAACCACAACAGCACCGGCATTGGCCGCGGCTCCTGCACCAGCGGTTCAAGATAAAACAGCGGAATCCGTTGTCGTAGCCGCACCACCGGCAGCAACCGAACCGGCAGCGATTGAACCGGCTACTGCCTTGGTCGCGGCCCCATCCTCCCCCTTGCAGCCGGCACAGCCTTCTCCCCAGGAACCGGAAGCGCCGGCAACTGCAAGCGACAAACCAGAAACTATCCAGCCAGCAGTTGTTCAAACACCAGAAAAAACCGTGGCACCAGTAGTGGCCGATGCACCAGCGACTCCCGTCCAGCAGAGCCAGGCTCAGACACCCGAAAGGATAGCGCCTGCACCCGAAAAACCCGCGGAACCAATAGCGGTTGCTCCACCGGCACCAGCCCGGCAGAGCGAGCCTGCGGCACCCGAAAAGACAGCGCCTGCACCCGAAAAACCCACGGAACCAATAGCGGTTGCTCCACCGGCTACAGCCCGGCAGAGCGAGCCTCAAATACTGGAAAAGAAAGGGCCAGCACTGGAAAAAGCCTCAGCACCGGTAGCAGCAACGCCCGTCCAGCAGAACCAAGCACAGACAACCGAAAAACCGGCACCGGCGGCAGCCACTCAAACTTCTGCCAGAAAACAGGTGCTGGAAAAGGCACCTGTTTCACAAAGCCTGGGAGCCGGAATCACAACAGCTTCAACACCTGCATCGACTGCAACAGTAGCCCCGACGGAGGAAATGAAAAATCTGGGCACCTTCAGGGATTTCGCACTTAAACTTGAGACGGGAAGCGCGACCATTTCCGATCGTTTTCGGCTTGACAATGCTACCTTTGACCCCAACGTCTGGCAACTCACGCCAAAGGTATCGCTGGTGCTGGATCAACTTGCGGAGCTGATGCGCCAATATCCCGCGATCAAAATAGAACTAAGTGCCCATACGGAATCCACCGGACCCGAACCTTTAAATCTAATCTTGTCGCAGAACAGGGCTGGCATTGCCCAGGACTACCTCGTAAAGGATGGGATTGCAAAGGAGCGGATTATCATCAAGGCCTATGGCGAGTCCATGCTGCTCAACCATTGCACGGATGATGCCAACTGCACCAGGGAAGAACACCTTGTGAATCAAAGGTTTGAAGTGAAGATCCTGGAAATGCCTGAAAGGTGGTGAGGCTATAGTGTGCGTTTTTAAAAAGCTGCAACATGTCCAGGCTCATCAACATAAAAGCCACCGGATGGAGCCTCCTCCTCTGGTCCATCATTCCTGCAGCCTTCATCGGCCCGGGGACGGTCACCACCTGCTCCAAGGCAGGGGCCGCCTATGGGCTCAGCCTGCTGTGGGCACTCACTTTCTCCACCATCGCCACTTTCATCTTACAGGAAGCCGCTGCCCGCATCACCATCGCATCCGGCAAAAGCCCCGGAGAAATCATTGCCCTCAAATTCAAGGGAAAGAACACCCGCTGGCTCAAGATGTTGCTCTTTGCAATGGTGACCTTTGGCTGCGCCGCCTACCAGGCTGGCAATATTCTGGGGGCAGTCATCGGGCTGAAACTGCTCTTCGATGTGCCGCAGGGCTTGTTGGTCGCGTTGATGGGAGTAACGGTGGTGGTGCTCTTGTGGTCGGGAAACGTTCGACTGCTTGCCAACGCCATGGCTGTCATCGTGTTTTTCATGGGGATTGCGTTCGTCTATGTGGCCTGCAGAACGGCAGCCTCTCCGGAAGAACTGCTCTCGGGAGCGTTGATCCCGGCCCTGCCGGAGGGCGCTGAATACATTGTGGTGGGGCTCATCGGCACCACCGTGGTGCCCTACAACCTGTTCCTGGCAGGTGGATTGAGCAAAGGGCAACAGGTCAGCGACATGCGCATCGGCATCGGCTTGGCTGTCTTCATCGGCGGCCTAATTTCCATGGCCATCCTGCTGACCGGCACGCAAATAGAGGGAGAATTCTCTTTTCTCACGCTGGCGCAGGCGCTGTCGCAGGGCCTGGGCCGCTGGGCAGAAACGCTGTTTGCCCTGGGTCTTTTTGCGGCAGGAGCCAGTTCTGCCGTAACCGCTCCCCTGGCCGCCGCCATCAGCGGCCAGTCCATCCTGGGCGCCGGAGAGGAAAAGTGGGCCGCCACTTCCTGGCGCTACCGCACTGTCTGGGGACTCGTGTTGCTCACCGGCCTGGTGCTGGGCCTGCTCGACCTGAAACCCGTCCCTGTCATTCTCGCAGCCCAGGCCATCAACGGCATACTGCTGCCCGCCGTCGCCCTCTTTCTCTTTCTCGCCGTCAACGACAAATCCATCCTGCCACCTAAATTCGTGAACAAGCCGGCCTGGAACGCCGCCATGGGCCTCGTAGTACTTACAACCCTTGGCCTGGGACTTTACAATATCTGGAGGGCCTTGACAGGTAGCTAGTCCGCTCCTTCCTGTGTCGGCGTGCCTGAATCGCCTTTTTTTATCAGCCCCAGCGAGCGCGCGGCCTTGTAAACCCAAATACACCAGACCACTACCAGCGCCGGGAATACCACTACGACTCCTGCATTGTAATAAATGGCGTCCTCGATTTCGAGATGGTGCATGTGCATGACAGCCCGGGTCATGCCGCAGCCCAGACATTCAATATTGAAAAAAAGACGGGAAGGGCATAAGATGACGCTGCTTTCGTCAAAAAAATCTGCGGGCAGTATCCACAGCACAACCGGCGTTAACAACAGCAGCAGGAACCAGCCCCTTTGTAATTTTTTTTTGGCCATCATGTTTAGCTTGGTTTATTTAAGTGTTTATATAACATTTTGACTCCCGAAAAGGGCGGTGGAC
>JBEAYO010000026.1:0-14529 GCA_041159285.1 Bacteroidota bacterium
GGCTTCGCCAAACCCCGGATGAAGGGGCCTTTTTAGGCGCGCGAGGCTCCACCCCGCGAGCCTTTTGCGAGAAAGCACCTCGCCAAAAGGATTTTTTGATACAGCCTTGGGGGGACGCAGGGCAGAGAGCCCTGCGCGTCTGCTACCAGAAGAGCCTCGCCAACGGGGCTTTTGAAACGACTCCTTTAAACAACCCCTCTGGCCAATCTGTTATTTGTAATATCTAATTCACAAAATCGAAATAAACCATGGTATTCGATCTCGATCTCATAAAACAGGTTTACGGGGCCTTCCCCGCAAAAATCGAAGCTGCCCGCAAAATGCTGGGCCGCCCGATGACCCTCGCTGAAAAAATCCTCTACGGCCACCTGCACCCGGAATCACAACTGAAAGAATTCAAACGCGGACAAGACTACGTCTTCTTCGCACCTGACCGCGTCGCCATGCAGGACGCCACCGCCCAGATGGCACTGCTGCAATTCGACATGTGCGGCAAAAGCAAGACCGCCGTGCCCTCCACCGTCCACTGCGACCACCTCATCCTCGCCAAGGACGGCGCAGAAACAGACCTGCAGTCCGCCCTCGACACCAACAAGGAAGTCTATGATTTCCTCGCCTCCATTTCCAATAAATACGGCATCGGCTTCTGGAAACCCGGCGCCGGCATCATCCACCAGATCGTCCTCGAAAACTACGCCTTCCCCGGCGCCATGATGATCGGCACCGACAGCCACACCCCCAACGCCGGCGGCCTCGGCATGGTAGCCATCGGCGTCGGCGGCGCCGATGCGGTGGACGTCATGGTGGGCATGCCCTGGGAACTGAAAATGCCCAAACTCATCGGCGTAAAACTGACGGGCACCATGAACGGCTGGACCTCCTCCAAGGACGTCATCCTCAAAGTCGCCGGCATCCTCACCGTCAAAGGCGGCACCGGCGCCATCGTCGAGTACTTCGGCGAAGGAGCCCGCTCGCTTTCCTGCACCGGCAAGGGAACCATCTGCAACATGGGCGCTGAAATCGGAGCCACCACCTCCACCTTCGGCTACGACGAATCCATGAGCCGCTACCTGCGCGCCACCGGCCGCACCGAGGTCGCCGAACTGGCTGATGCCATCGCCGAACACCTCACCGGCGACGCAGACTGCTACGCCAACCCGGAAAAATACTTCGACCGCGTCATTGAAATCGACCTCTCCACCCTGGAGCCCCATGTGAACGGCCCGTACACGCCCGACCTCGCCTGGCCCATCTCCGAGTTCGCTGAGGCCGTCAAAAAGAATGGATACCCGCAAAAACTGGAGGTCGGCCTCATCGGCTCCTGCACCAACTCCAGCTACGAAGACCTGGACCGCGCGGCTTCTCTGGCCCGCCAGGCCGTTGACAAGCACCTGAAGGTCAAGTCGGAATTCACCGTGACTCCCGGCTCCGAGCAAATCCGCTACACCGTCGCCCGCGACGGACAGCTCGATGCCTTCGAAGCCATCGGCGGCGTGGTGCTCGCCAATGCCTGCGGCCCCTGCATCGGACAGTGGCAGCGCCACCACAGCGACCCGAACCACAAGAATTCCATCATCACTTCCTTCAACCGCAACTTCTCCAAGCGCAACGATGGCAACCCCGCTACCCACGCCTTCGTCGCCAGCCCCGAGATTGTCACCGCCCTGGCCATCGCCGGCGACCTGACCTTCAACCCGCTGACCGACACCCTGGTCAATGAAGCCGGCCAGGCCGTCAAACTCGACCCGCCCACCGGCGTGGAACTGCCACCCCGCGGCTTCGACGTGGAGGATGCCGGCTACCAGGCGCCGGCCGAGGACGGAAGCAAGGTGCAGGTAATCGTGGATCCGAAGTCCACCCGCCTGCAGCTGCTGACGCCCTTTGTGCCTATCACAACTGCCCAGTTGAAGGGAATGCGCCTGCTGCTCAAAGCCAAGGGCAAGTGCACCACCGACCACATCTCCATGGCAGGCCCCTGGCTCACCTACCGCGGCCACCTCGAGAATATTTCCAACAACTGCTTCATAGGCGCCATCAACTGCTTCAACGACGAGGCCAATAAAGTAGCCAACTACGTCGACAGCAAGGAACAACCGGCCTTCATGGCAGTGCCTGACTCCGCCCGCAAGTACAAGGCGGCCGGCATCAGCACGGTCGTGTTCGGCGAGGAAAACTACGGCGAAGGCTCCAGCCGCGAGCACGCTGCTATGGAACCCCGCCATCTCGGCGTCAAAGCGGTGATTGTGAAGTCTTTCGCCCGCATCCACGAGACGAACCTGAAGAAGCAGGGCATGCTGGCCTTCACCTTTGCCAATCCCGATGATTATGAACGCGTGCGTCAGGATGACCTGATTGACATCGAGGGCTTCGACACGATGGCTCCGGGTGAAAATCTGACGGTGGTGCTCCATCATGCCGATGGCAGCAGCGAGCGCTTCGAAGTGAAGCATACATACAACGAGGCGCAGATCAGCTGGGTCCGCTCCGGCTCTGCCCTCAACAAGATACGGGAAGAAATCGGGGCTGCATAAACAGCCACCTTGAGGAATTTACATCGAGCGCCCCTTTGATGGGGTGCTCCTTTTTGACAAAAGGCGCGGGGCACAGTTCCGCGCCCTTTGTGTTTTTAAGGACCGTACAACGGAATTTTTAGCCTGTAAAAGGCCTGCCTGCAAGCAGCTGAAAAGGGCGCGCCTGTCTCAATAACTGCTCATCTTCTTCCGCTCCGGATCAAAACTCAGAAAAGGAAAATCGCGCTCCAGCTGGTCCATGGCCAGCAATTGCTGGCGGACAAAATCCAGGTGCGGGGAACTGCCCGGGTGCAAAGGGCGATGAGCCGCGGCATCCACCAGTTGACCGATGCGGCGGCACAGCTCGCGAGTGGGCGCATCAAAATAAGCCCGCTCAAAATACCGCCAGATATACTCCACGGCCTGCGGCCCCGGGTGCACCATGTCTTGCTCGTAATAGCGGTAATCCCGCAAGTCGTCCATCACAATCTCATAGGAAGGAAAATAATGTACACCAGCAAGCTGTTCAGCCACCTGCTCCAGCGCCAGCAACAGCACCGCCTTGCTGCGCTGGTTCTCCACCAGGCCGTCGCGCACATGCCGCACCGGGCTGACCGACAAGATGATCTCCAACTCGGGAAGGTGCTCCCGCAACAACCGGAACGCGTCCAACAGGGCATCCCTCGCCTCCGCGACATCCAACCGGCGCCGCTGGAACTCCTGCCCCGGAACCTTGTGACAGTTGGCAACTGTCTCACCCGTCTTTTTTAACTGAAAAACCGTGGCCGTGCCCGGCGTGATGATGAGGCGCGTCGCCTGCCGCAAGAACTCCCGGGCCTCGGCAAGCCGCTGATTGATGCCCTCCAGCGCCTCCGTCCGGTCTGGCTTCGAGAATTGACCATGGTGCTGATAACTATGCCAAAGCCCTTGCCAGCAAAACAAATCATCCTCCCTGAAAACAGCCTCAGACAGCAGAAACTTCAGCATGCCGGCAATTGAAACCGGATTGTAAACAATGCCGAACGGATTGATGAAAACCGGAAACTTGTACCGCGCGAGCCGGGCGCCCATGTGCTCCGAAAAACAGGATCCCACGCAGAGGGCCTTGTCCGAATGGCTGATGGCCAGCCCTCCCTGAAAAGGGGGAAATTCCGTGCGAAACTGCATGGTGTCCATATGGAGACTGGTGACTAGCGTTTGGGAGGGGCAAACTTCAGCCGGTAGGAGGCATGCACCTCCCCGCTGCGGATCTTCTCCAGCCGGCGGCGGATCAGTTGTTTTTTGATGGGCTTCAGGCGATCGGTAAAGAGAATGCCTTCGATGTGGTCGTACTCGTGCTGTATGACCCGCGCGTTCAGGCCGGTGAAAACTTCCTCGTGCTCCGCAAAGTTCTCATCGAGATAGCGCAAGCGGATAACCGCCGGGCGCTCCACATCTGCCCGGATGTCCGGAATGCTGAGACAACCCTCCGAAAATGGCCAGACTTCGCCGGTCTCTTCCAGCATGCGGGCATTGATGAACACCTTGCGAATGGGCGCTTCCTTGCGCTCCTTTGCCTTGGACTCCTCGTCCGGATGGGTGTCAATCACAAAAAGCCGGATGGCCAGGCCTATCTGAGGCGCTGCCAGCCCGACCCCGTCGGCATGCTCCATGGTCTCCCACATGTTGGCTATCAGCTCCTGGAGGCCCGGATAATCCTGGCTGATGTCTTCTGCTACTTTCTTTAAGACTGGCTGGCCATAGGCGTAAATGGGCAGTATCATATTGTGTTTGTCTTGTTTATTGTGCTTATTAGACTTGTTGCCGCGCACTCAGAATTTACCGACACTTTTCATGTAATCCTCCAGAATCAAGGCAGCGCTGATCTTGTCTATCAAGGATTTATCTCTTCGCTTTTTCTGGCTGGCACCGCTCTGCAGGAGCACCTGCCGCGCCTCCACCGAGGTAAACCTTTCATCGTGGAGCACGACCGGCACCTCCGGAAACATCTTTTGGAGGTTCCTGACAAAACCTTTCACCAGGTGGGCAATCTGAGCCGGGTTGCCGTCCGGGTGCATAGGGTTTCCCACTACGATCAATTCCACGGTCTCTTCTGCAAGATACGAGCGCAAAAAGTCAAACACTTCTTCGGTGGAAATGGTTCTGAGCGCAGAAGCGATAATTTGAAGGGGATCCGTCACTGCCAGCCCCGTGCGCTTTGTTCCGTAATCTATGGCTAAGATCCTGGGCATTGATCAATTTTATACAGGTAAGTGTTCGAGACAGCAGGCATCGGCAGCAACTACTTGTTGAAAATCCGCTCCACCTCCGGCTTGCCGGAGGCGATGTCCCTTCCGTGCAAATCAAGGTGAAGCACCGTGGGCCAACTTCCAGGGCCCTCGGTAAATACCCAGATGTAATCCAGGCGGCAGGACTTCCCGTTGATGGTCATCACTGCCACTGGCCTTCCGGTGCTGTCCTTGCGCAGGTGAATCTTGCGCCCGTCGTAGGCAGTGAGGGAAATCCAGTGGCCCTTGGCCGTATTATCTCTGCTGGACTTGTACCCGTAGGCCAGGTTGCGCTGCATCCAGGTCAGCTCCATCCGGTGGCCGGTGCTCGCGTAGCGAAGCCAGTAAACATCCATGGGATTGGAGGAGCTGAACTCCCCCCTGGCCGTCATATTGGCATCGTAAACGATGGTGTTTCGGTTGGTGTTGCGCTGAATGAAGAAAAGCGACTTGCTGCTCTTCGGCGGAATGGGAAAATGATCGGGGCGCCCGTTTGCCAGCAACTTCTTTTCCACCTCAAAGTCAGCTGCACGGGTCTGGGCAGTCGCTGCATTGACGGCGAAGAGGCCGATGGCCACAGCCAGTAACTGTATCACAAGCGCCTTGGGCTTCTTTATATGACTCATTTTGACTCCAGTTCTTTCTTGCTGTGCATCAACCTCGCGATGGCCGTGTAATTCGTAAGAAAAGCCAGCGCGACAATCGGCAGGGTAAACAAGGATATCGTCTCAAAGATGGGAATTGGAAGCCAATCCACCACAATGCGGACATCATTGCCCACCGTGACGGAAAATATGCCACAGGCGATGGCCGACACGCCGATGAGGATGACGCGCTCCGGGCGCTGCATCAAGCCGATGTCTGCCGTTGCCCCCAATGCCTCCGACCTGGCCCTGACGTAGCTGACCATCACCGAGCCTATCATGGCCACAAAGGCAAACAACGAGCTGAAAAAGTAACTCTGCGCCACCAGGTACCAGCAGATGCCAAGAAACATGATCATCTCACTGTAGCGGTCCAGCACTGAATCGTACAACGCCCCGAATTTGGACGCCATCTTGCCTACCCGCGCCAGACGACCGTCTATCATGTCAAACAAACCGGCAAACAGAACGACTATCCCGCCCCAGCCAACATAAGAATGGTTGGTTCTGTCGCCCATCTCCCCGCCGTAAATGAATACCACCGCCGCCACCACGTTGATTACCAGCCCGGTGGTGGTAACCGTATTCGGTTGTACCTTGAGCCGTACTAACAAACTGATTAGCGGACTTATTAGCCGGTACACCAGCGGCTGACCGTATTTTTTTAACAGATTCTCATGCATGTGGCTGTGATGCTTATCGAGCCTGTCTCAAAAGACCTTCTTGCGAGGCACCTTCTTTTAAAAGGAGGCTGTCTCAAAAGACCCGGCAATCCGTTCCGCCGGTGCCGATTGCCTCCGGAACGGGCATTCGGCAGGCCACAGGCCCGCCGAATGCCCTAAAATCCCCCTTCCTCCGCGGTTTGGCTTCGCCAAACCGCGGAGAAAGGGGGATTTTAGGCGCGCGGGGCTTTGGCCTGCGCGCCTTTTGCGAGAAGGCGCCTCGCCGAAGGGTCTCTTGAGAAAGCCTCCCTCTCCCCGGGGCCAGCAGCCCCGACGAAAAATATTTCAAAAGCGCGCCGGGGCTTTTGGGACAGCCTCCTTCTACAAGTCGGCGCATCGAAAAAGTGTCTTTTGAGATAGCCCCTGCTATTTGCAACAAATATAAAAATTTATTCCTGCTTCCGTTTATAAGCTCCGGGCCACTAAACGCATAACTTCCGGCTAGGGTAAGGTATTTCCGGGAAGCCTGTTTAAAACTCAACTTTCACCCGCAAGCGAAGGCCCATGCCCTTGACACCCCAAAGGGTCGGAATCTCAGGATGGTCCAGGTAATTCAAACGACGAATCACATCCACCCGAAGGAACTTCAATATGTTTCCAATCCCTACCGTCGCCTCCATGTAAGGCTTCTCTTCCAGGGTGTAGGACACCGAACTGCCATCCTCGTTTTTTATGAACTGGATGAAAGATGGATTGATATCGGGATTGTTGCTGTCAGTCAAACGCCCGTAAATAGCCTTGAAAGTGATGACTTCCCTCAGCTTCAGCTTGCGAAGCAGTGGGATTTTATTTAAAAACAAGCCGTTGAAATTGTGCTCGGCCATGATCCATGCGTATTCATCGCTGACAAATTCCTGGTAGTTCATCATGTTGAATGCGTTCAGGCGATAGACGTAGCTCTGGTTGGCACGGGGCAGGTACAACATGAAGTAGGGAACCCCCTCTCCCCAGGTCTTGCCCACCTCAGCATCCACCTTCATCGTGCCAAGGAAAGAAAGATAAAAGCGCTTGGACACGTTGAAAGAGGCATTGTGATAGGCATAGGACCCTCCCAGAACGTCCTTGAGGCCCGCCGCATACTTCAGCACGAACACCGGATGGCGGTTGTAAAAAGGTGTGCGGTACGAGCGGCCCTGCACATACTGCTCATTAGGCGCGAAGCGCACCATCAGCCCTGCCTCGCTGACATTGATCTGATTGACAAACTCGGTCTCCTGCAAGGCCGGGTTGAAGCGGTTCAAGACCAGGGAACCGCGCGTCTCCTGGTCCGCGTGCATGAAATGAAAACGCCACGACCAGTGGTTGTCCAGCTCCAGCAGGTACTCTGCCGAGTATTTCTTGATCATCAGCATCCGGTCAATGGTGCCGCGCTGAAATGAAAGGAAAAAGTTGTCAGGCCTGTAAAACTCCAGAATCTGCCCCACCAGGTTGATTTCCTTCTGATACGCCAGCCTGAAAAAATGCTTCGGGTTCTGCTTGAAGTTCTCCCTGAAAGAGTACAACAAGGATCCGCCGTATTTCCATTCTTCATCATTGAGACCGTAGGCCGCGTAACCGGCCATCATGAGCTTCGGGTGCATCTTGAGGTTGGTCTCTCCACTGACCTTGAAGCGAAGGCCCTCCACAGGGTTGAAACTGGAAAAGGCAGCCAGGGGTCCCAGGTCAACCGGGCCTATTGCCTTGAAACCGGTTCCCAGCAGGGAAAATGTATTCAGAATGGTCTTGAAGGTGGGCACCTGCTTCAAGGTGTCAATCATCTCGTAGATGTTCTGCTCCGAGCGGCTCAGGCTATCGTGCCGGGCCTCCACCCAAAACGCATCATCCTTCTTGTAGGTGTCCACCGCCTCCACGATGCCTTCGGTACCGTCGTAAACCCAGGCCTCCCGGGGCTGGTTGTAAACAAAATCCTTATAGGAAACCCGTCGGGTGCCGTACACGCCGTTGCCACTTTTCAAGGGGGAGAAGTCTATGCGGAGCAGGTCATTTCTCAAGGTCCACACCTCCCCGTTTTTCTCAAACTCCTGCACCAGGCTCAAATCCTGGATGAAGTTCAGGTTGATTTGCCGCGTGACGCCCAGGTCGGCCCTGACCAGGGCATAGCTGGAATCCCGCAGGATGTACAAATCGCCCTTGAAGGCTATGTTCTGGTTATTGACCGGCATGAAGGAGACCTTGATGCAAGGGTAGTTGTTCACCACGGCCGCCGTGTCCATGATGTAAAAGCGATAGTAGGTATTGGCCAGCGGGCTGAGCGGACTCATGAACGGCAGGTCCAGTATCCTGATGTTGTCGTCGTAAATGTTGACTTTCTGGTACAATACCTCCAGCATCGTCGTCATGTCCTGCAAATCCACATACTCCTCCATGCCGGTCACTTTCACCCCTTTCCTGTATTCTTTTTTAGACTCGGGCTCCTTGCGGAAATAAACCTTAGAGGACGATTCCTGAATGAAAATAGGCAAATACGGCTTGCCGTTCAGGTCGGAGGTATCCACGTAGTCGAATAAAAACTGGAAATTCTTGAAGGCCTTTTTCTTCTTCAGCTTCTCCGGGTCGAAGTTGTTCAGGTCAAACTGGATCTTCTCGTACTTGTCCAGCTCGTAGAAGGACATGGACTCCAGGCGGTTGTCGTTCTTGTGCGCGATGACGTTCTTCATCAGCTCCACCGCCGGATTGTCCTTGCGCCTGTAGCGGCCCCGCTTCGCCTTGATCTCCACCGTCGAAATCTTGATGGACGTGGGGACCAGGCTCACGTTGACCTCCTGCCTGATGCCTGTCTGGACCGGCAGCCGCAAGGGCTCGTATCCGACAAAGGAAATTTGAATGGAATCCGAAGCCCATTTCGACTCTATTAAGTAGGTGCCGTCCAGTTCTGTGGTGGTGCCAATGCTGGTGCCCACAAAGGCAATGTTCACGAAGGGCAGGGGCTCCTTTGTCTCTGCGTCCATTACCTGTCCCTTCACAACAGTCATCTTCTGCGCAAAGCCTGCAGTTGCAAAAAACATCATGAGAGCAAGGCTGAAAAACAGACCCTTGGTCGTTGGAAAATTCATAAATCCCTTTTTCTTCAATTTGGTATTGTTAAAAGTTACTCCCGGGAAGTAGATTTAACGGATTCAGACAATGATTATTTGGTGGGAGGCCCGGAAGAACCTCGACTTTAACGATAAATTAAGTGTCTCCATCAGTTGTTCTTGCCCTTCGGTGTTCCGCAGCGCTCTCAGCATAGTTACCCATGTGCTGTCTTAAAAAACCGGGGTTGTGTAAAAAGTCCGTGCAGCTTGTCCCGCCGGGGCAGCCTATCTGTCGGAAATGGCGCTCTGCAGGGCTGCGCCCGCGCAGCTTTCACGAGAGATTGTCTCGACATTGGGCCTTTTGAAACATCCTTCTTTAGAGAGACGTCCCACAAGAGGGTGTTTGAGACAGGCTCAACGATTTGGCGCCTGCTGCAAAAGCTACACACCCGTTTAATACAGCATTCAAATAGGAAAAGAACAGTTGGATTACCCCAAGGCGTCCCCGCTTATTTAACTTTTCAGTTTCCAAAAAGTTGATTCGCAGGCTATAAAAAGAAGAAGAAACAGGGATTTATAGCAATGGACTCGACAGGCCGGGCCGGCGAAGCGGAAAAAAGTGCTGATTCCTCTTCAATCAAAGACTTGTTGAGAAAATTTGGCAGGGCGGGGAAGGAAAGCATCCTTTGGGCTCTCCGGTGATTTCGCCATAGGACAAATAAGATCTTGACCGGCCGCGTGGATGAGCCCCCTGAAGGCTGCTGAATTTTGTTATCCTGAAATTCAACAGCTGCGACAACCCATGTTGCCCTCAATTCAAAAAAAAACTGCCAGGACTTTCTCGTCCCAGCAGTCGTGGTTGTTTTATGGGGTTAAACCATTACCTGTTCTAAGCTAAAAAAAAACTAACTCGCTTCATTTGGTCTCTTGTGTACTGATGATACAAAGATATACCCCCTCCTGTCCTTAGCCCCCGCATTGCCGTTCCAAATCAAAGCATAAATGTGTCAGTCTATTTTTTATTCTTAGCACTATTGTTTCGTTTATAAATAATTAAATATTTAAAGTACCTGCAATATAATCACTTGCACGTACCACTGTGGTGTTGGGACTCATTTCGAAAATCAGTGGGAGTAAATCCAGTGCTCTCCTTGAATATCCTGGAGAAGTAGTTTGGCTCCAGGCCAACGCGATAGGCCACCTCTGCCACATTCAGGTCGGAATTCAACAGCAGCCGGCGGGCAGCGTCCAGTCTCAGGTTGTTGATCAAGGCGGAGGTGGACCCACCCGTCAGCGCCTTTATCTTGCGGTGCAACTGCGAGCGGCTCATCCCCAGCTTGTGGCAAAGATGCACTACGCCGAACTGCTCGTCGTCCATGCGGGCTTCCACTATCTGGCGAACCTTGTCCAGGAAGTCCTCCTCTGCGATGAAATCGACCGCTATGATTTCCTGCTCCCTTTCCGCATGTTGGAAATGAGCCTGAAAACTGCGCTTGGCATCCAGTAGGTTGTTGAGGTAGAAAACCAACTCTGTCTGATGAAAGGGCTTTATAAGACAGGTGCTGGCCCCGCTGGCAAGGCCCGCAATGCGGTTTTGAACAGAAGTGGCAGTCGCCGACATCAGAATCACGGGAATATGGCTGGTCCGCTCATCCGCCTTCAAGGTGCTGCACAATTCCAATCCATTTTTTCCGGGAACTGCAATCTCGCTGATGACAATGTCGGGTATGTGCTCAATGGCCTTGCGAATGCCATCCTCCCCGCCGTTGGCTGTGATCAGCCGGTAGTCTTTTTCCAGGGCATAGCGAATGAATTGCACGACATCGTCATTGCTGTCCACCACCAACACCAGCGGCTTTTCCTCCTGCAAGTTTCCCTCTGTCAAAAATGCCATGTCTGATGGCACGGCCGACGCTTCAGGCTGCGGAACCGGCAACTCCAGCGGACGACCCGGGGCTGCCTGTCTGTTCACGGGAAGCCTGAGCGTCAACACCGCATCCATTTCCTTGCGCTCACTGCTCACTTCGAAACTGCCACCCATCAGCTGCAACAACTCCTGCATGATGACCATCGCCAGGAAATTGCCATACATGTTGCCGCGAACTTCTCTCTTGCCAAAGGCTCGCTCTAACTTCTCCTGAGTGATAGCACTGCCCGCATTTTTTATCTGTAACATGAATTCCTGCTTGCCTTTCCTGCCTGGCACAGCCTTGGCCAAAATGCTGAGCTCAGAGCCCACCCTGGCAAAC
Source organism: Bacteroidota bacterium (assembly GCA_041159285.1). Taxonomy (GTDB): domain Bacteria; phylum Bacteroidota; class Bacteroidia; order Chitinophagales; family Saprospiraceae; genus UBA6168. The sequence goes on from JBEAYO010000026.1 coordinate 11,407, forward strand.
CGGATGGAAGACGTCACCAGGTTGGTCACCACATCCTGCAGTTTCTCCGCGTCGAAATCCATTTCAAATTCCTCCATCTCCGTCAAAAAGCGGATCCGGACGTCCTTCTCCATCGCCATGGGTTGAAATGAAAACACCCAGTAGCGCAGGAACTGCATGATGTCACCCCGACGAAAATCCAGTTGCTGCTGCCCTGAATGCACATTGGCCAGGGCATTGATCCTGCCGGCCAAACGCAACAGGTAATTGCCGTTGGAGATGATGCGGTCCAACTTCTCCAGCTCCTCCGGCCTGGACAATGCCTCCCGCAGCTGCGAAGCTACCCCCTGTATGATTGTCAGCGGCGTGCGGAATTCATTGGTGATCTCAAAATAAAGCCCTGCCTTCATCTCCTCCCGCTCCCGTTGCCGCTGCCCCCGCTGCCACCGCAACACCAGCATCTTGACATGGTACGCCAGGCCCAGGGAGAAAAAGAAAGTCTCCCCCATCAACACCGAATACGTGACCAATGCCCGCTCACCTAAGCCCAATATGACGGAAATGCCGTTGATCAAAGCACCCAGCAGTGCAAACGCAGTCCCGGTCACGACAAACAGGCCCCTGAGGCTTCCCCTCCCCACTTTCATCAACAATATCATCGGCACCCCAAATGCCAGTATGCTAAATACAATGATTATCTTATCCGCCAGCTCCTTGTCACCTCCTGTCATGTAGCCTGCAACCACTGCTATGAATAATAATGTGCTCAGCCATATCAGCCCTTTCAAAGCCCTGTCCGCCTTGGGCTCCACCCGCTTAAAATCCATGAATTGCCTTACAAACTGCAGATAGGACACTTCCAACCCTATAACCACTGCGTACAGACCAACCTGAAGCAAGGTCGGATGTTGCTGCAACCAGTCTGAGTGGGAAAATAATCCAAAATTATTCAGTAGGTAAATCACTATGCCGGCCTGAAACAGGAACAGGTACAGGAATACCCGGTCGTTGGATCCCAGAAACAGGACATAGCACAAAAAGCAGTGCGCGAGCAGAAATCCCAGTATCAAATGATCGTAACGCAAGACATAGCCACTGGATTTTTCGGCAAATGAACTTATACTCCTCAACTCAAAATCTGCTGCGGGGACTCCACTGATGCCTGTCTTGATCTTCATGTATAACAACACAGAGGACTTGGACGGAATATCCAACCTGATGCCGTTTATGCGCCGCTGCAAGTGAACGAGCGGGCATTCCCCTGAATATGACGGGATGCCGAATTGAGCGCCCCTGACATCCTCCCTTGCACTGCTGGCCGCGCAATGCACCTCCGCAATCTCATCTCCCAGACTCACCAGCTGCCAGTCGCCAATGGAAAAACCCTCCGGCATGCGGTTGCTCAATGCGATGCGGCACCAGTAAAAGCCCGGGCTTTTAACCCCATTCCCACCACTGGCCTGCATGCGAAATTGTGCCAGATAATCGGCCAAAGGCAGCCAATGCTTGCCCTGGCTTTCCATAGGCAGCCTGTCTGCCCCTCCAGATAATACATACACCTGCCCGTTTAGGTCATAACTGCTTTGAATTTGGCTGATATCAAATTGGTTGACTTGACAATCAACGTTTTGCAAACCCAGGAAAACGAAAATAAAGGATAGGAGGTATAATTGTACTTTCATTCGGTACCTGCTGGTTTTTTAGTGTGTGAAACCTTGATGTAGACAAAAATCAGTTTTGGTGTGCTGCAGCAAGTATCAACAAAGACCAGGGCCTGTATCAGAAAGCCCTGCTAATGGTTAGGAAAAGATTTATCTGCAAGGCACTGAATATGCCACTGCATCACAAGTCAGGTCTTATTGAAAGCCGGGCGCTGGCAGAAGGCGGAATTCTGCACTGTATTTGGGTCTTGCAGCAGTTTTTGAAAAAACTAAGGTAAGAGCAGTTGCTTGGGAGTTTGAGCGTGCCAGGAACACGTTTAAATTTCTCCTTCCTGAAAACTGATATTTTTGGCGCCCGCAGCGGATTTATCCAGTCTATTGTCGCGACAAATTCCTTCAAAACCCTTTGCAAACATCCTATACTATTGATTATCAGTTTAAATAAATTTAAAACATACTCCAAATATCATTCTAACAACACTTTGAGGCAAGGGTAAAAATAACAATTTAGTTGTAATCCTGTCAACTTTTGTGCAATAATTTCAGAAGGGCATCACAAATCGCCTAACTGGGGCCTGACGATGAGCTCCTCCACCACGGCGGCAGGACTCATCTGCCAGGCGCTCCATACGGCCAGGGCAATGTCGCTGGCAAGCATCAGGCGGCTGGCAGGCAGGTCCACGCCGGCCCAGCTGTCGGACCAGGTGGCACCGGGCAATATGGCCGTCACCCGGATTCCCTGCTGCTTCAGCTCTTCCCGCAATACCTTGGAGAAGCCCAGCAGCGCAAACTTGGAAATGCTGTAAGATCCCCCGTTCGGATAGGCAATCACGCTGGCAATGGAACACATGTTGAAAATGTGACCGCTGCGCTTTTCAAGCATGGTCGGCAACATCGCCCGGGTGAAGTGATAGGCGCTGTAAAGGTTGGTCTCTATCATGCGCTCCAGGTTGCCCTCCGGCTCGGCACTGATTTCCCCCGGCACGAATACGCCTGCATTGTTGACCAGCACGTCCACAGCACCCCATTGCGATGTGACCTGTTGCGCAAATGCCAGCACCTCGGACTTGATGCGCATATCGGCAACCCCCGTCAACACTGATATGCCGTACTTCGCCTCCAGCGTTTCCCGCATCTCCTCCAAGTCGGCCGCCGTGCGCGCAGAGACGGCCAGGTCAAACCCCTCGGATGCAAATTTTTCGGCAATGGCACGGCCTATGCCCTTTGTCGCCCCTGTGATGACGATTTTCATGTTGTTTATTTTAGATGATACATGAAGCCAGGCGCTCCGGCCTCATTTTGCTGACTATTCCGCCGGTGCCGGTTAGCTCCCGGTAAGGTCGGTGGCTGTCTCAAAAGACCCTGCAACTCGTTCGGCCGGAGCCGATGGTTCCCCGGAAAGGGCGTACGACCGGCCCGTGGCCGGCCGAACGCCGAGGCTGTCTCAAAAGACTTTCGCCGCCTGTGGCAGCGGAAAAAATAA
>JBEAYO010000027.1:0-14398 GCA_041159285.1 Bacteroidota bacterium
ATTCTGAATGTTTGCTTTGCAGAATAAAATATTACAATAAATGCTTTTTGTAAAATAAAATCATTTTTAAAGTCTTTAAAAAGCCCTTGTTTGAAATAATATTCTGAAATTTTATGAAAAATAATCTCTGTCCGACACAACATTTTAAAACCCCAATGCGTTATCCTGACATTAATTTCGTTTCGCTAAAATTATTTAAAAGTGAAGTGAGGCGAATTTGGAGATCGTAATAAAGTCTGACAATTAATCAATCTACATTCTTCACCCAAAAGGATAGATTGGCCTTACGGGGTCATTTTATTCGGCATATTTAAACTTTGAAATCATGAAAAATCAAATTGCAATCAATCTCATTATTCTTTGTTTGTTGAGCACTGCCTCCCTCAGTGCACAAAATCAGAAGTCCTCCTTTTACAAGGTGAGCATTTCTGTGGGAACTGGTCTCACCACCTCCGCTATTCTCGGAGACGCCACCAATGCAATGCCTCCGGTAAATGCACGAATTGGCTATCAGTTCAGCCCCAACTTCGGCCTCAGCGGCTTTGCCGGCTATGCAGTATTAGATTCAAAACCCTACATCGAATCCGACGGCAAGTCAATCTACACTCAAAACAAGCAGTTGGTCACGGGCCTGCGCGCCGAGATGAAAAGACCTGTCACCAAGTTTTTTGAAGTCTATGGCGGCGGCATGCTGGGCTTCAGCTCCTCAAAAGTGACTGAATACGACCTTTCCAATGGCAACGAGTTCACCAGGCCCGTTGATGGACCCACACCCTTTGATCCAAACGCCCCTGCCGGCAGCTTCCTCTACAGCGGCTTTGTCGGTGGCCAGTATTTCCTGAAGAATAACCTCGGCACTTTTGTGGAAGTGGGCCTTGGAGGTGCATCCATCCTCAATTTCGGCCTTACTGCCAGGATATAAAGGCATTCCTGCATAACCCTTGTGACTTCTTTTTAAATTGATTCAGCACGAATAGCTGAAAATTGAATGAACTAAATATTAAAGCCCTGTCCATACCCCAGACGCCCGGCGGATTCTCAAGTGCCGCCGGGCGTCATTAAACTTCTTACCGCCGGCGCTTGTTTTCCTTAAATAATCGACTGGCAATGATGGTATCAATAATCGCTCTACTGGCTGCATGGCTGACTGCCGGCTCTCCCCTTCCCTGGCAAATCTACACGGATAATAACGCTGCTTTTCAAGTCGAAATTCCTGGCAACTTTCAGCACCAGGAAGATTCCATAGAAACTGCCATCGGCACCCTGGTTTATCATCGCTATCTCTGCCTTCCGTATGACAAGCAAACTGAGATTTCACATTTTTCAGTCCATTTCAGCCAATACCCAAGCGGGACCATCCCTCCGGATTCAATCGGCCTGATCAAGGAAATGTTGAAGGAAACAGTGGAAAGCACCGCCAGTAATCTGGAAGCGGCTGTGATTTACACCGATGATATTTTGCTGGAGGACAAGTTTCATGGCATCTTTTGGAGAATGGACCTGAAGGACGGCAAGGCAATTGCAAAATCCAGAGCCTATTTTGTCAATGACCGGTTTTACATGCTTCAAACTTTATCCCCGCCGCAAAACAACAAAAACGCAGATGCCGACCGTTTTTTTGAGTCATTTAAGCTACTGCAAGAGTAAATGCTTTTAACTTAGCGCAAAAAATGAACAACATGAAAAAAAGCACCTTCCTTTTCTTTTTGCTTGCCCTTGCGATTTCCACCAATGCCCAGATACTCAAGACTTCTCAGGACTCCCTTAGCTATGCCGTGGGCGTCCTGATGGGACAGAACATCAAGCAACAGGGCATTACAGATGTCAACCCACAGGTGATGGCCCAGGCCATCGGCGACATGCTTTCTGCCAAACCAGGCTTGTTGGATCCCGCCGCCTCCAACTCCATTCTCAGAAAGTTCATGGAGGCTAAAAAAGAAACTGAGAAAAAGAAGAACGTCGAAGAAGGGCAGGCATTCCTAAAGGAAAACGGCAAGCGCCCCAATGTGGTGTCCCTTCCTAACGGCCTTCAATATGAGGTCCTCAAAGCAGGTGAGGGTACCAAGCCTACATTGGAAAACAAGGTGAAAGTCCACTATACCGGCAGGCTGATCAACGGCACTGTGTTTGACAGCTCCGTCGAGAGAGGAGAACCAGCCATTTTTGGACTGGGGCAGGTGATCAAAGGTTGGACTGAAATCCTGCAGCTGATGCCGGTGGGTTCAAAGTGGACTGTTTACATTCCCCAGGAACTGGCATACGGCGAGCGGGGTGCAGGTGGACAGATAGGTCCCTACTCCACCCTCATCTTCGACATCGAACTCATCAGCATCGAGGAGTGATACTTCCTGCCGAGGTTTCTGACACAGGTTTTGCATAACAACCTTTTCCAATGCGCATTGACATCATCACAGTACAGCCAGAACTACTGGCAAGTCCCTTTGAGCACAGCATCTTGAAGAGAGCCAGGCAACAAGGACTGCTGGAGGTGGAATTGATTAACCTCCGGGATTTCGGCCTGGGCAGGCACAAACAGGTTGATGACTACCAATTTGGCGGAGGGGCGGGCATGGTGATGATGGTCGAGCCTTTGGTCAATTGCATTGAGCAGCTTCAGGCCCAGCGGAAATACGATGAAATCATCTACCTGAGTCCGGACGGGGAAACCTTGACGCAATCCCTGGCAAACAGGCTTTCCCTGAAGGAAAATCTGATGTTGATTTGCGGGCACTACAAAGGCATTGACGAAAGAGTCAGAGAGCATTTCGTAACACTTGAAGTCTCCATTGGCGACTATGTGTTGTCAGGGGGCGAACTCCCGGCAGCGGTGTTGGTGGATGCCATTGGCAGGCTGCTGCCGGGAGTGCTTGGAGATGAAACCTCTGCCTTGTTTGACTCATTTCAGGACAATTTGCTGGCTCCGCCGGTCTATACCCGCCCGGCAGTTTTCAGGGGTTGGGAAGTACCCCCCATCCTGTTGTCTGGTCACTTGCCGAAAATCGAGGAGTGGCGGCATGAGCAATCAGTATCCCGCACTAAAATCAAGCGTCCTGATCTCCTGGAAAAACATGGCGAGTCATGAACCTGGAGTGTTTCCACGAATATTGCCTCCAGAAGAAATTCGCAGAGGAATGCTTCCCCTTTGACGAAGACCACCTGGTATTCAAGGTGCTGGGTAAGATGTTTGCAATTGCCGACCTAAGCTCAGAAACGGCCACTGCAAATCTCAAGTGCGATCCCGCTTATGCCCTCGAACTCCGGCAGGAGTACCCCGAGGACATTTATCCGGGCTGGCACATGAATAAAAAGCACTGGAATTCAGTCAGGTTGGAGGGAAACCTGCCGGATGCCATGATCTGCAAACTCATCGACCATTCCTATGAGCGGGTTGTTGCAGGCCTGCCCAGGAACCAGCAGTCACTGCTGGGCTGAGTTAATTCCCTCCCCCCTCCTTCTTTTTCTTGAAGGGATTGATTTCCTCCAGTTTTTTCTTGGCTTCCTCGCCTGCTTTTTTCTTCACTTCCTCACCTGCTTTCTTAGCTTGTTCAGACAATTTTTTCTCTGCTTCAGCCTTCACTTTTTCAGCTTCTTTTTTTGCCTGCTCCAAGGCCTTTTCCTTTTCTGCCTGAAGGCGTGCCTCCGCCTGGGCTTTGGCATCCTCCAGCTGCTTTTCCACCTCGGCCTTCACCTGGCCGGCCACAGCCTGCTTGAAATCCTCTGCTGGGCCGTCGAGCCCGAGGAACTTGAGCCCGATTTTAGGATCGCTCATGCTGCCGCCCAGATTGATCTGGACATTCACATATTTTCCATTGTTGATGTTAAATCCAGCCTTGGCAGCCTCCTTGCTGAGCCGGTCTAAACCGGTGTTGGCTGCCTGGCCAATGGAACTGTTCCCTATTTTCTCTCGGGGAATCCTGGCGATGATTTTGTAGTCCATCCCGCCGGCCAGTTGATGAGAACCACCGATGACCAGGTCTATTCCCTGATGTGTTAAATTGAAGTCATCCAGTGTCACGGCACCATCCTCCACCTTGAACCAGTTCTTGGAATCTTTTATCACGATGTTTTTCAAATCCTGTATTTGAAGCAATTCTCCCACTTTTTCCAAGGGAGTGAATCCCGAGATGCTGGCATTGAGGGTTTGTAGCAGGCCCTTTGAAGTGATGCTGGGCAGGACAGGCATCAGATCGCTTTTGAGTTTTGAATTGAGTGAAAACTCAGTGTTGAATATGCCTTTCACATATTTTCCGATTGGGGCGATGACCTGGAAGGTGTTGAAGGCCTGGAAAGCCTTTTGGAAGTCCATCTGATCTATTCTCATGTTGAAGTCTATGCCGGGCTGATTGGCGTCCTTGGTGTCATAAGCGCCATCCATGGAAATTTTCCCTCCCAGCAGGCCAGCTTCCAGGTCGGTGAATCTCACAGTTTCATCGGCCACAGCAAGGGAACCCTTGACGTCATTGAGGTCGAGATTGTCATAATGAACCCTGTCCATATTTGCCTCGATGCTGACATCCAGATAATCAGGAACCAGCACAGGCCCAGTGTCCTCGCTCGGTTCCTCCGTCGTCATGAATGGATTCAGGTCGAAGAACTTTGACTTCAACTGAAGGCTTCCTGTCAGCTTTTCGTTGTAGTATAAGTAGTCCCAGACGTTGCCAATGTTTCCGGAGAAATTGAAGTCGCTCTCTCCAATTTTGCCACTGAGCTCGCTGAAGGAGATGACGTCGGGCGTCAGATTTCCTTTGGCGATAAAATCCGAGAGTTCGTAAACGTCATAGGAAAGTTTTTTCACGTTCAGGTTAGCGTTGAAGTCAAATCCCTTGAAAGCTTCCTCGGATGCCGTCTGCTCAGCGCTTGCAGCCGGAGGGGCAGCTGCTGTGGCTGTGTCGCTCGTCGTCCATTCATCCCCAAGGAAGTAATCAGACTGCAGGTTGAGGTTGCCCGTCATCGTGGCATTGGGGGAAAAGTACGCCAGGATGTTGTCAATTCTGCCATTTCCGCGAAGGTCGCTCTTCCCGAGCCTGGCATTGAAATCAGAAATTGAGACGAATTTCGGCGTGAATTCCATTTGCATGGACTGGATGCCGATGGCTGGCATCTCTGCATCATCATATTCCAGGTTCTTCACCGAGGCAACTCCCTGCATCCTGACATTTCCATAGTCTCCGCGGTCTATGGTAGACATCCTGGTTTGTGCCAAAACATCGAGTGCTATGATGCCAGCCATTTTTTCGATACCTTCCATCGGAAATGCCCTGCTGAGTTCTTCGAGGTCAAGCTTGCCGGTTATCTTGCAGTCTACATCGGGATCTGAAAGCGGGGTTTTCAAGCGGAAATAACCGGCAATGGGGTTGGTACCAATCTGGAGCTTGAAGGCAGAGACATTCACGGTGGTTCTATCGAGGTTGCCACCGGGGGATTGCACCGCAATGTCTGAATTGATATTGCTGATTCCCAGAGGCAAATCCGGATACTGAACATTGGCATCTGAAATCACCAGCTTCATGTTGTAGGCCGGGTAATACTCGGTCGCTGAACGGTAGGCACCTTTGAAAGAAGCGCTGAAGTCAAATTTGCCATTCGCTTTCACGGACTCGTAGCCGGCAATGTAGGCATTGGGAATGAGGGAAAGCAAGGATTTGAAATCTCCGGCACTCGACAAGGCCAGATCCATGTCCACAGACTGAGAATCTGGCATACTGGCCCAACCTTCGGCCTTCAGGTTCATTTCATTGATAGTCAAGCTGTTTTCAAGCAAGGTGTACTTTGACTGCGGAAGGTTGAGGTTGAAGCCTGCCTCATAGTTCAGGTGTGCTTTTTTCAGGTATGGAATCCCGCCTGATTCCAGGGTCAATGACTCTATGTCTGTGGTAGTCCGCAGGTCGAAGATGTCCTGCGTGAAATCACCTTCGCCCTGATGGTTGAGTCCTTTCAGTTCGAGGTACATGTCTTCCAGCCTGTCATTATATGTAACCATGCCGTCTTCAATAGCATACTCTCTCAGTTTAATCTGATATTGGGTCGCTGTTGTACTGGTATCCGCAGATGGTTTGACGATGTCATAGTTGGCCTTGCCGTTTTTAAGCACAAGGATGTTCAGCACGGGCTTTCTGAGTTCCATGCTCAGGATGTCAAGCGGTGCCTTTCCGAAATTCCAGGCGGACCAGAAGTTTACGCTCACACCGGCGTATTCTCCTGATGCCAGCGGAACGCCATCGAACACGCCGACTCCCGTCACAGCATAGTCTTCCAGGCCGACTCCCACATTGGGAAAAGTCCGGAGCAGTGAGATGTCCACATCGGAGAAATCCACCTTGGCGTCCAGATTTTCATTGATGGCCTGCTTGACAGCCAGCATTATTTTGTCCTTGAAAATAAAAGGGATAAGTGCCAGGGCAACCAGCAATAAGGCAATTGAAATAAGGGCTGCCATTAAAACCCGGTACAGAATTTTCTTGTTTGCCATCGAATTAGAATTTTATCCTTAAAAGACCTGCGGCAATCCTCGCGGACCGATAAACAATACGGCGAGAAATTTTATTAAGTTTCCGGCTTAGACTGGTTTATGTTGAAAATATCTTTTATTCTTGCAATTTAACAGTATTAACGTTGCAATAGTTTGCTGGGGCAACGGCAAGTGAATTGGACAGGATCATGAAAGAAGACAATACTTTTTTCAAGTCGGCTTTTTCGGTTGACAACGTCATTTTCGGCTTCGATGAGGGGGATTTGAAGGTGCTCCTGATCCAACGGGGCAACGACCCTTTTAATGGGCTTTGGGCCCTTCCCGGCGATCTTGTCTATCCCCATGAAGACCTCGATGCTGCTGCTTATCGCGTGTTGCAGGAGTTGACCGGACTTGAGAAAGTATACCTTGAGCAGGTCAAAACCTTTGGAGCTGTCAATCGCCACCCCCGAGGCAGGGTCATCACTGTCGCCTATTTTTCACTGATAAAAATTGCCGATTTCACCACCCACGCATCCTCCTTCGCCCAAACCGTTCAATGGCACAATGTCGCCAGTTCGCTGGAAATGAAGTTGGCTTTTGACCACAACGTGATCTTGAATGCTTGCTTTCAGACGCTAAAGCAAAGGGTCAGGTTCCGACCGGTCGGATTTGAGCTGCTACCCCCAAAATTCACCCTCACGGAATTACAGCACCTGTACGAGGCAATCCTCAATACAAAGCTTGACAAGCGCAACTTCAGGAAAAAAATCTTAACCATGAATCTGCTGACGGACCACGACCAGCTGCAGGAAGGGGTTCCGCACAGGCCGGCGAAACTCTATGAATTCGACAAAAAAAGATACCAGCAGTTGGAGGCGGAGGGATTTAATTTTGAAGTCAAGGAAAGCACCAAGCAGGACAAAAGGAGAAGTTTCAATTACAATCACGAAAAAGAGTGAGTTGCCCGCCGTCATTTATTCCTCGTAGCCGCCAATCCATGAAGCAGCATCTCGATTATTTCCTCTTCCAGTATATTCGTTGACCAGCCCTTCCTCTCCGGTTGCCTGAGATGTATCCAGCGCAGGGAGGCGAGCATGGTGTAAAGGGCAATAGTCGGGTGGACGGCTTTAAACTCGCCTTTGTCAATGGCTTGTTGTATGATCTTTCCAAACCGCAATTCGTAATCCTTGCGCAATTGCTGGAATTCTCCCAGGAAAGGTTCGCTAAGGTGGCGCCACTCATCGTTGAACACCGTCACGGATGCCACGTCGTTCATCGCAATTTTAATGTGGAGGCCCAGCAGTCCTCTGATTTTTTCAACAGCTGCCGTATCCTGCATTTCGATGGCCGACATGCCCTCCAGGTATTGGCGGGCACTCTCAAAGCAAAGAGAGCGCAGCAATTCTTCCTTGTTGCCGATATGGGAGTAGAGGCTGGAGACTTTCAAGTTGACCCTGGCTGCCAGTTCACGCATGGAAGCTGCCAGGTAGCCCTGTTCATGGAACAGCCTTGCCGCCTCATCGATGATTCTCTTTTTTCCTGGAGATATTAGTTCGCCCTGTCGATTAGCAACTTTTTTCATTTCATTCATCAAAACTCAGGATCACCTGCGCTGATTTTGGGAGTGCCTGGCAGGTCAGGATATAGCCTTGCTGCAATTCCTCCTCCATCAACCCGTAATTGGTATGGAAATCTACTTCTCCGGCAATCAGTTTTGCTTTGCACGTGCAGCATACCCCTGCCTTACATGCATATGGGACGTCGGCACCCGCGTGCTGCGCTGCCTCCAAGATTGAATTAGACTCCATTGTGGGCGAAAATGAGAAAGTATTGCCGTCTATGGTGAGGGTAATCTCGGAGGAGACGTAGGATTGTTTTTTTTCAAGCTTGGCTGAATGACCAGAGGCAACGGGAACCCCGAATAATTCGCTGTGAATGTGCGCTGGCGGAACGCCCTTTTCCTGGAGAAGAGACCGGAGTTCCTCCATCATGCCCAGGGGGCCGCAAATGAGAAATTCGTCTGTGGAATGAACGGGAGCTATGCTTTTCAGGAATAGATCGCATTTTGAGGCGTCGATCCGCCCGTGAAAAAGGTCTGTGCCGGGATCCTCCTGACTCAGGATATGGTGGACGCTTAGGCGGTTGAGATACTTGTTTTTTAGATCCGAAATTTCGTTCTTGAAAATAATGGAGTCCGAATCCCTGTTGCCATAAAAAAGTATGAAACGGCTACCTGGTTCTGTCGCAAGCACTGACTTCATGATTGAAAAAACAGGGGTAATGCCGCTTCCTGCCGCAAAGGCTACATAATTCTTCGTCTGCTTTGGATTCAAAGGCAAAGTAAAGGTGCCTACAGGGGGCATCACTTCCAGCGTTTGGCCGGGCCTTAAAAACCGGTTGGCATAGGTGGAGAACTTTCCACCCTCGACTTCTTTGATGGCAATCCTGAACTCGCCTTCCTGCGGTGCGCTGCATAGGGAATAAGATCTTCTGACTTCCTCCCCATCCAGCACTGTTTTGACGGTGACGTGCTGTCCTGCCTGAAAAGCAAATTCGCTGCTGATCTCAGTCGGGATTACAAACTTTATGGACACGCATCCGGCAGTTTCCCGCTTGATTGATGCTACTTCGAGATGATGAAATTTAAGCATTTGGAAGGGCCTGTTTTCAAGTGTCGCAGCTCAGCTGTTTATTTATTATCCTGCTTTGCAAAAACTTTCCTAAGCAAGTCCGTCTGTCGCAGGCTCAGGTCGCTGCGGATCGCCTCTTCTTTTTTAGCAATCAGGGAAAACATACCTTCCAGTGCCATGGTGTTAACATGGTCATCCAGTTCCGGATTTGTTTTATCCACAAAGGGTATCTTGTTATAGGCATTCACGGCCGTTCTCCAATATTCCCTGGCATTTACCTTATCGAGTGACTCCTGGATGACTGGTAAGAACTCCATGTAGAGTTGTTTGTAAGTGGCTCCCCTCAGGTAGGTGGTAGCTGCGTTTCTATCTCCCATGAGGATGTTCATGGCGTCTTTAAAAGTCATCTGTTTGATAGCGTTTACGAAGATCGGCTTGGCTCGCCGGGCGGCGTCTTCCGCGGCTTCGTTCATCTTGGCAACCAGGTTAGCCTCTACGTTTTCAAAGCCTGGGACCTGTTTCAGCCGGCTCACTACCTTTTGTGCTTCTTCGGGCAGCAAAATTTTGTATGCGCTGTTTTGGTATCCGCCTTTTTTTGAGAGGAAGGTGACGGCATCCCCTACCCCATTGTCAAGGGCTTCTTTCAACCCGCGCCCGATTTCATCCTGGGACAGTCCTCCCTCTCCGGTTACTTCGTTGACCTTGTCTTTTGCCTTGTTCAAAACGTCCTTGAACTGGGCCTGAGCACATGAAATTGAAAACAGGAGGGCAAAAAGCGGAAATAATCTTCTGATCATGATGTTGTGTTTTTGGTTTATCAATCATTGTCACAAAGTAACGCCCAAAGTTAAACATTATGTTTTCAGTCTTCGCGCTTTTAATGATTTATTAACCAATGTCCTTCGCGAATGGGTGCATCTGCCTTCTGAATGGTCGGTCACAGCACCATCAAATCCTCCCGGTAGAACTGCTTGCCGTCCGCGGCCCGGGAAACCTTGACCTTCCACAGGCCAGCGGCGATCTTGTCATAGGGAATGTTGACAGCCTCCTTGCCCGGGAGCTCTTCCAGATTTACCTTGAAGTCCTTTGCCTTGTCATCCGGCCTGTAAAATAAAATTTTTCCATCCTCTATCATCTGGCCGGCAGGGAACTCAAAGCTGATGGTTTTTTCGGACGCTATCTTTGTGATGACCAAACGATGCTCCAGCGACCGCTCATTCTCCATGGCATCCAGGCGAGACTGAAATGCCAGGTCTTCCTCATAGTAGTTTTCGACCACCAGTGAGAGATCAAATGTCTTGGAATAGACGACCATCCCAATCATGATTAGCACAAAGGAGGAATAAAATATTGTAATTCCGGTACCCCAATTTAGTTTCATGGCATATATATTTTTAGTGACGCAATGAATTGACCTTGAAAGCTTTAAATGTGTTTTCAGCATCTTATCCCTCTCTTTTCTAATAACTATTTATTTTCTCTTGCTGATGTTGCTTGTTTTCCGGAAAGGGCGGCCGGCGATGCGCTCAGGCACGCCGCCGGCCGCTATATCCAGGAGTTGAGAAGCGCTGGTCGAAACCCTTTGGATATAAGGTGATTCCTTTCTATTCAGTTATGCAAACCCTACAATCAAAATATTCGATTCGATTTTTTAGTTATGGAGCATGAGTTCGAGAGGACACGGCGGATTCATGCACTGTGGCAGCTGATATTTATCACCCAGGAGGCCTGACCAGTCTCATCGAATCTATACTTCCTTCATTTTTTATTTGTGTCTGATAAAAACTGGCAACATGACCAAATCAATTAAAAGTGGCAGCTCGGGGAGGAAAACAAAACTATCTCCTCCGTTTTTCAGCCATCTGCTGCTGGGAATCAGCCTCAGTGAGTCTGACGAAAGGTTGTTGAGCTATGTCGGATTTCTGGCAGAATACCTGAATATCAGGATTTTGCGTTGTCTCCATGTGATTCCCGGCATCTACTCGTTCGACCGCAAGGGGAACATGGACTTGTCTGCCTTTGATAAATATGAAAGGGATGAGAAAATAGCATCTGAATTGGCGGAAAGTCTGGTCAAACTCCTACCCCAAAGTCCTGGACTTGAGACTAAAATGGAAGTCAGGGATGGCGACCCCTTGGAAGAGTTGCTGCTGGCGGCCAGGTCCCCAAGGGCAGGCCTGGTGGTGCTTGGCAAGTCCACGGGCACAGCACGGCACGGCATACTCGCCAAGAATTTAATCCGAAAATTGAGCTCTGATGCGCTCTTTGTGCCGGATCGCGCCCCAAACAGGATGAAGCGCATGCTGGTGCCGGTGGATTTTTCGCCCAATTCCGTGTCAGCACTAAAGAAAGCGCTGGATTGGCAGCAACGCTTCAAACCCATGCCCATGATTACGGTGCTCAACGTCTATGAAATGCCTTCCTTCCCCTCCTACCTCATCCGCAAAACCGGAGAGGAAATCAGGGAGATGCTGCTGAAAGACAGGGCCGGAGCCTTTCAATCTTTCATCAGGTCCGCCGTTCCTGAGGATCGGCTTTCAACTGTCAGGATTGAAATCCTGGAGCAAAAACAGGGAGGCACCGGGGAACTGGTCATGGAATATGCCAGAAAGAACCGGTTTGACCTCATCGTGATGGGTGCCAAGGGTCATTCCAGAGCCTCTCTCCTGCTGCTGGGCAGCGTAACGGAGAAAATCCTCAGCCTGACAACAGAAACACCGGTCTTGGTGGCGAGGTGACATTCAAATTTAACAGGGTTTTTTGGTCACATAGGTTAGTTTTTTTATGACCGCCAGAATATGTTTTTGGCGGTTTTTTTTGAATTCAGGAAAGCGTAGGGAACAGCAAGAGACACGCACCCACGAAAGGGTTTTTTCAAAAATTGCCGCGGGGCTGCTCCCGGCTTTGAAAAGGGCGCGGTGCTGAGCGCTCAGGCGCGCCGCCGACCACCCTTTCCAGGAGGCGCGCCGCCCCGGTTGAATCCCAATGGTTTTCAGGAGGTTACTCTTATATTCTGCAACGGAAGCCTTACAATGAGAAATATTCGATTTGTTTTTAAGCTGCGGAAGATGAGTTAAAGGGTGCCCGGTTGAACAGCCTACCCTTTCCGTAAGGTAAAACACACTGGCCGAATATCCCGTAGTCTTACAGGGCTTCTTTTTTTTGAAATTATTTACCCAATGCATTGATATTTGTCACCATGCAATGGCCCCGGCCAGCTGTATATTTGTCCTTATTATAAATGGCTTTGACATGAAACTCTCTGAAAACATCACCGTCGGCGAAGTGAAAGCCCAGTTCAGAAGGAATTTCCCGTTTCTGAACATTGAGTTTTATTCCCCCACGACTGCAGAAGTCGCTGAAAAGGGGATGAAAAGTATTTCTGCCCCCGAGGTGCCGTTGGGATTGATCAGGCGGAAAAACATCAACGGGCACATCAGAATAGACCCTGACCTGAATGCCGCTGCGCTGGAAAATACATTCCAGGAAATTTTTGGCTTGAACATTAAGATTTTCAGGCGGTCTTTTGGCACTTGGGTGGAGGCTGGCAAAAATGAGACTGACAGCCTCTTTGAACAAAATCTGCGCGGCATGAAGTCGTCGGAGAGGGCCTTGATAGTATGAGGCCCTGCCAAATCGTACAGAGAAGTTTTTCTTCATTAATAACTCATACTTATCTCATCGCAAATGAATTCAATTTTACTTCCTACTGATTTCTCCGGTGTCTCGAAAAAGGCCCTGGAATATGCCGCGGCAGTTGCAAAGAACACGCATGCAGTCATCGACCTGGTGAATGTCTATAGCTTGCCATTCATCGATGCCTCCAATGTGCCGCCTGATTACATGGACGACATGTTGACGCAAAAAAAGGAGGCCACGCTGGAAAAATTGAAGGAATTTGCCAGGGAACTGCCAGCCGAAGTCAAAGGGGAGCTGCTTCCGGTTTACGGCTTATTCATTCCCCAGGAAATCAAGGACCTCACCAGCGGCGACAAGTACAAACTGGTGGTAATGGGCACGCAGGGCGAGAATCACTCTGCCGTGGAGAAAGTGCTGGGAAGCATCTCCACCCATACCATGATGTCTGCCGGATGCCCGGTGATGACCATACCCGGGGAGGCTGAATGGAAAGGAATCCGAAACATCGCCTTTGCGACAGATTTTGAGCCGGCGGATCAGTTTGCCATTTCCCAACTCGTTTCCTTCGCGCAGGAGATGGGGGCCAAAGTCCATTTTGTGCATGTAGAAACCAATCCGGATATCGGTGGCATGAATGAGGAGATCCTCATGAAAAATTACCCATTTGAGTTTTCAGAGTTTTCCGTCGTCAACAACAAAAGCGTAATCGAGGGCCTGGATGATTATATCAGAGAACACAGGATAGACCTGCTGGCGCTTTACATCCCCAAACGCAGGTTGATGGAGAAGCTATTCCATGGAAGTTTTACCAAAAAAATGAGTTTTCATTCAAAAATACCATTGCTGGTTTTCCACGCCTGAAAAGACTTGTCCCGAGATAGGGAGATTTTAAGTGGCAGTCTCAAAAGGCGCTGGCAAACATGGGCATATTTAACTCAGCTCACCATCAATTTCAGCAGGGCTCCCACGTAATAGGAAAGCACGGCAGCAATTGCTCCTAAGGCGAACGTCTCTACGGCACCCTTCCAGAGCTTTTTTTCGTTTACGTAGCTTTTCAATATGCCAATGCTTATGAAGGTGATTCCGGTCAACACAAACGAACCTTTGAAAAGGTCGAATGGAAGCGGCCGCACATAGTCAGCCACAAAGGTGGCCATTGGCACAAAGCCAATCGCGATAAAAGCAAAAAAAGTCATGAATGCCCTGGAAATCGGCGACCTTCCTGCCCTGGCCACCTCCAATTGCTCCTTCATGATGGTGTCCACAAATCCCTCTTTGTTGCTGGAAATAATCGCTACGACTTGGTCCAGCAGCACTCCTTTCAGACCCTTTCGCTCGTAAATATTCCTCAATTCCGACATCATTGCCTCCGGGTTTTCCTTCAGCCTGGCAAACTCCCTTTTTCTCAACTTGTCAAACCCCTGGTCCTCTGCCTTGTTGGAAAGATAACTTCCCACGCTCATGGAAAACCCATCGGCAATCAAATTCGCAAAACCCAGGATGATGACCACGGAACTGTCAATCCCCGCTCCCGCAGCACCAGCCACGACAGCGAAGGTTGTCACACTGCCATCGATTCCACCATAAACAAATTCAGCCAGGTAGTCCTGTATTTCTGTTTTCTTCATTGGGTGCCCCGTTGTTGGTTTCTCCTACTGCACAGCCGCAATTTCACTGA
>JBEAYO010000028.1:0-14365 GCA_041159285.1 Bacteroidota bacterium
CCTGAAATCTCCTTTCGCCGGGTGTCGGTGAAGCCGACACCCGGCGAAAGGAGATTTTAAAAGGCTGTATCCAACTTTTCCAGGGAGGTGCCTCGATATTTAAACAAAACACATCGTTCAATAAGATGAAAAACACCTGCGACATCATATACGAGGACGAGGACCTGGTGGTCGTCAACAAGCCCCCGTTCCTGCTCACCATACCGGACCGCTTCCACCCGGAAAAACCCAACCTCTACCATCAGCTCGGAGAACGCTTCGGCAAAATATTCACCGTGCACCGGCTCGACCGGGAAACCAGTGGCATCCTCGTCTTCGCCAAGACAGAAGCCGCTCACCGGGACCTCTCCCGCCAGTTCCAGCAGCACAGCGTCCAGAAAATCTACTTCGCCCTGCTGGAAGGGGTCATGCACCAGGACGAGGGCATCATAGACAAGCCCCTGGCGGAACACCCCTCGGAACCCGGAAAAATGATCGTGGCACAGCGCGGCAAACCCTCCGTCACCCACTACA
Source organism: Bacteroidota bacterium (assembly GCA_041159285.1). Lineage (GTDB taxonomy): Bacteria > Bacteroidota > Bacteroidia > Chitinophagales > Saprospiraceae > UBA6168. Next base: position 514 of record JBEAYO010000028.1, read on the forward strand.
AAGTCATGGAGCGGTTCAAAAACTACACCCTGGTGGAGGCCGACATCAAGACTGGCCGCATGCACCAGATCCGCGTCCATTTTCAATCCCTGGGATACCCCCTGGCAATAGACGCCCTCTACGGCCGGAAAACGGAATTCCTGCTCTCCGACGTCAAACAGGCCAGGTACCGCATGGGAAAGTTCCAGGAAGAAGAAAGGCCCTTGATGTCGCGCACGACCCTGCATGCCGGTAGGCTCACCTTCGTGCATCCCGGCAACGGCCAGACCGTGACCTTTGAGGCGGAACTCCCCAAGGACTTCGGGGCGGTGGTGAAGCAGCTGCAAAAGTGGGGGAAGTAAGAAGACACTGCTGCCGCCGGGAAACCCCGATGCGCTGCTGCAAGCTAAAATGCAGGTAAATGTTCCGGCAATCGGCCAACTCAAATTCCGGCTTTACATAGTAAAAGACAATTTTATGGAAAATGTCACTTTTCAGAATGAATCGAAGTACATTTGTATATGCTGCAGTATTGGCAATTTCGGCTTTGAGTTTAAAAGACGGCATGATATGGAACTTACTTGGATTTTTTAAGCCCCGCCACCTGCTTGTACCCATTCAAATCGCCCCAGCGACAGCCAGGGTTGTGTAAAAAGTCCCCTGGGCGCAGTGCCACTCTTTGAAAAGGGCGCGGGGCGCAGCCCCGCGCCCTAATAACCCCTTCCCGGTGAAAGAATTTTGGCTCAAATCTTTGCAACATGCTCAACAGACTGCTACATATAGCCTGCCTGCTTTTGTCAGCACTGCTGATATGGCCGTTCGCGGATTGCCTGGCAGAATCTCCGCAGCAGCCCGCGGCACTGCAAGCCCTTTTGGACCAGGCAAAGGAGAAAGCCATGGAAACCCCCATGGTCAGCGACAGCATTGCCAAATCGGTGCTGCAGCAAAGCCTGGCCCTGAAGAACGATTCCCTCGTTGCGCGGTCCTATTACCTCCTGGGCGTCTCCAACTACTTCGCCGGAAAGCACCTGCTCGCCCAGAATTACTACAACAAGGCCCTGAACAACCCCTACACCAAAGGCCAGCCGTCGCTCAGAGCAGCCCTGCTCAACAACCTCGGCATCATCTACGAATACCAGGGAAAACTGGGAGATGCTGCTGAAAGCTATTACCAGTCCATGCAAGTGGCCAGGGAGCTGGGAGATTCTCTCGGCACCTATCAATCCTGCATCAACCTGGGTTTCATCTACCTGCATCTGGTTAGCCCGGAAGCAGGCGGGAAATACCTGCGGGAAGCCCTCCGGTACTTCAGGCGCACCCGCGACGATTACCACCAGGCACTGTGCCTGCACAACCTGGCCGTGATGTATTCTGAAATGAAAGATTTCGACCAAATGGGGCAGTACTTCCAGGAAGCGAGACTCCTGTATGAAAAGGCAGGTATCCAGGACAAGGTATTTGAAGTGACGGTGGACCAGCTGTTCCTTCAGGCCCAGGCTGGCCGTCTGGAACAAGCCAGGCAGCTGCTGCCTGGCCTGCTGCAGATGAAGGACCTGGGAAACAACCCCTATGTCTCGGCCACGGTGGCCATGGCCCAGGGCGTTTACCTCACACTGTCGGGTGCAAATTACCAGGAGGCTGAAAGGCAGTTCCTGGAGGCAGAGTCGGGGTTCCGTGCGCTCAAGGCCCATACCAAGCTGACCACCTTGTACGAGCACTTCATAGATTTATACGGCAGGATGGGGGATTTCGCCAGGCAGCGCGAGGTGCTCGAGGAATACCACCGCCTGATAAAGGAAAAGTACAACTCAGAAACCTCCCAGAAAATGGCTGGCATGTTGGCCTTGGCCGAATTGGAAAAAGAAGAGCAGGAAAGGGTCAGAAATTCGGCGCGGCAAGACAGCAAGCGGCAGGCGCCATGGGGGTTGCTTGCCATGGCAGTGGCAGCAGTGGCAGCCATTGCGTTTTACAAATACAGCGTACGACCGCCCGAGACAATTGCCGGGCAACATGATCAACCTCTTTCCCAGCGCCCGGCATTTGTTGACGCGGATGTCCTCCGGCCGACCAACAGCCAGCAGGAGGCTGTTGTCTCAGCAGAGGAGGTGGAAAGCAGCTCTTCCAACCTGTTCGAAAAAGTGACAAGCCGTATCAATGGCAAAAAGCGCTACCTGGATCCTCACCTGAAGATCACGGACATCGCCTTTGAACTGGGCACCAACGAAAAATACATCTCGCAGGCGATATCCCAAGGTGCCAAGGCGAAGTTTGTGGACTACATCGCAGGCCTCCGTGTCAACGAGGCCAAGCGCCTGCTGGCTGAATCCGGCAACAGCTCCCTCAGCATCAAGGAAATAGCCATGAAATCCGGATTTGGCAACCAGCCTCAGTTCCAGCGGAAGTTCAAGGAAATCACCGGCATGACTCCCGTCGCCTTCAGGGAGGCATGCGACAAGGCAGCCAAGGGGGCTTAGCATCCGATTGCATATCTTTACTGGCAGCGGAGTTGTTTTTTTCTGAAATCATCAATATAAATTCCGGAATCATCAATGTCATTCCGGGATTGTCAAGTATATATCCTCACTTTTGACCCAGATAGTTAAACCAGAGACAGAAGGCAAAACACATTGTAACTACAAATAGTCAAGGCCTTCAGTCGCAAGTAACGTTCATTCTACTCATGACCATGATTTTGACAGTCGCAGATTAATGACTTTCGCGAGAATGAATGCCAGGTATCTGATAGCTGTCTTGCAGTAGCCCTGCCCCGCGATGTTCGTCCGTGAAGTATTCTGTGCTCCACTTGAATTATTAGCGCTGAAGTCCAGTGAAAACACCTTGCAGTTCTTTTGATCCAAAACAATGTAAGCTGTCTGAAAACACCGGTTTGTGAGCTGCCTCATTGTGCTTGGTTCGCAGGGTACGGCCCTGTGCACCAAGCACAAGGTACTTCAAAAAGGACCACCGGCGAGGCGCTCTCTCGTGGCAGGTGCGCGGGGCACAGCCCCGCGCGCTTAATATTCTCTTTTTGCCGGGGGACGTCCCAAAAGACACTTCGACGAGGTACCCTTTTGTGAAAAGGAGGCTGTCTCAAAAGTACCTCTCGTGAGGCGCTTTCTCCTAAAAGGCACGCAGGACTAAGCCCTGCATGCCTAAAATCCCCCTTCCGACGCGGTTTGGCTTCGTAAAACCGCGTCGGAAGGGGGATTTTAGGTCATTCGGCCGGCCACAGGCCGGCCGAATGACCTTTCCGGGAGCCAATCGGTACCGGCGGAACGGATTGCCGGGTCTTTTGTGACGACTTCAAGGGTAGAGCCCTGCGCTATTTCACAAATGACATCTCAGCACATGCATGAAAAACATAAAACTATTGATATCAATGATTTGCATTTTCACTAATACATCTACACATCAAGCAATGAAAGCAAACACTATGAAATGGCAGCGTTTTTCACTTCTTCTCGCGCTGCTGCTCGGCACCTGTCTTAACGCCGCCTTAGCCCTGACCATCAGCGAAACCAATGAAACTGGCACCTCAGGCAAAAGTAGTGGCACCCCCATCCCACCAAGAGTGGAACGGGCCGCGCCCCACGGCAAGGCAAATCTCGATGGCTACAAATTAAAATCCTTCTATGTTGAAGAAGCACCCGCTTCCTGCCCGACCTTTTCCGGCGGCAGCGGCACGGCTGGTGACCCTTACCTGATTGCCACCCTGGCAGACCTGGAAGCCCTGGCCTCGAGCCCGGCTTGCTGGGCCCTGCATTTTGCTCAAACGGCAGACATCAACGCGACGGGTTCCTCCTTTGCCGGCATAGGAAACGCCACCACCTCTTTCACCGGCAGTTACAATGGCAGGAGCTTTGCCATCACCAACCTCGGACTGAACATCGCCGGCAGTGTGGTCGGCATGTTCCGATATGTCGGAAGTGGAGCCATCATCAAAAACCTGCGGCTGGACAATGCGAGCATCACGGGCCTGGACACCACAGGGGCTTTCGTGGGCTATTGCGATGAGGCAATTCTTGACAGTCTGGTGTTGAACCCCACCTCTACAGTGATCGGGAACAACAGGGTGGGTGGCATAGTGGGTCAGGCACGCAACAGCAGCATTAATCGCTGCATGAGCATGGGCGCCGTCACAGGCTTGGACAGGGTGGGAGGTATCGCAGGGTTTACCTGGAAATTTCAAAACCCTCCGCTGCGCCACATCGATTCCTGCTCCGTGCTGGGTACGGTCACAGGTAATACCAACGTGGGCGGATTGGCAGGGTATTGTTATTTTTCCATCACCCATAGCAGCGTCGGGGGTGTTATTTCTAATGCCGGTGCATCGCCTGGCGACATTGGCGGCCTGGTCGGCGAACTGGACACCGGTACCTTCATCCAGTTTTCATATTTCTATGGAGAAATAAACGCACCGCAGACTGACAACGTCGGTGGCCTGGTGGGTTTTAACCAGGGTAGCATCTCTAACTGCTACGTCAACAGTAAGAACATCACGGCACTTTCAGACGCAGGGGGTATCGCGGGATACCTGCATGCCAGCGGCTCCATCAAGGACTGCTTCACCATTGGAAACATCACCGGCACCGATGATATCGGCGGCCTGGTGGGGCATCGCGACGACGGCGATGTGCTGACAAGCTACGCCGCCATGAAGGTCGTCAACGTCTCCGACGACGAATCAGCCGGCCTGCTGGCAGAAAACGACAGTGGTACGGAGGACAAGCTCTACTGGATAGACCTGGTGCACGACGACAACGCCAAATATCCGGATGAGGAGAACAAAATCCTGGCACAACTGTACACCGTGAGCGACTACGAGCGTCCCTTTGTGGACCATCCGGTGTCGGCCCTGCAGGGCAGCAATGCAGTCACGACCCTGGCTGGCTTCAACTTCTCGGACACCTGGCAGGCAGCCACTCCCGGCGTGCCCGGCGGCTTCCCCATCCTGCGCAACATGCCAGCCCCTTCCGGGTCTCCCATCCCCCCCATCGCATTCAATGCCACGGGTGGCAACGCACAGGTGACCCTGAGCTGGAAGGCAAATCCGGAACCTGCCGTCACCTATTATAAAATAGTAAGACGCAACCACAGCGGAACGGTGATGCACACGCTGAACACCGTTTCCCAGGCCAGCGGAACCATCACCCTCGTTGACGACGGCACCAAGGGTGCCCCGGCCCCGGTGAACGACTCGCTCTACCACTATTCCATCAGGGCCTACACGGCCACTGACAGCTCCTTCACCATCCATACGGCTTCTGCAGAGCCGGGGCCCTACATCGCAGGGCTGGAATTCAGCGTGGTGACGACTGCCAACGACACTCTGACCCACCGTTTTGGCAATGCAGGCCGGCAGGTGCTGGCAGCTTATTCGGCTGCTGCAGGCGGGAATATTTACAATACAAAGCTGGACAACAGCAATGATTATGTCATAGCGGATGGTTGTGGCAACGACCACGGTTTGTTCCACGGGACAATCAGCGCGCCAGTTACCTTGATCATTTCAACTTATGGCTTGCAACCCCGCCAGCCCTGGTACTTCTTTTATGACGACGCCTCCGTAGCCGGCTATCCGGTGAGAAACACCACCGGCGGTGCTGGCACGGGCACCACCCTGGTGACGGGCATAGGCAACGATACGGTCACCGTCAGCACGGCATTGGACCCGGACTATACAGATTATTTGTTCTACGTGGACCGCTTGCCTTCGGCTACCAACTCCGCGCCGGTCTTCAACAATCTGAATGACATCACGGCTCGCCTGGCAAAAGTAAAGCCAGGAGCGGCTGCCTGGCTGTCCGACCCGGACCTGGATTCCCTGAATGCCGGTGCCGGGAACTTCAACGGCACAACGCTTTCCATTCAGCGCAGCGGTGGTGCGAATGCCATCGACCAGTTCATCCTGTCGCCATTTTCTGCGAAACTGTCCTTTACTGCAGACTCCATTACCTACGGCGGCAAACAACTGGGCACTTACACCAATGCCGCAGGCGCGCTGAGCATTCAGTTCTCCGCCACGGAGGTAATCCCCAATGCGGCTCTGCTTGACACCATTGTCAGCAGCATCATGTACACCAACACCAGCAACCTGTCCTCCCAGGTGGTGCTCGAATGGACCTTCAGCGACGGCAACTTGCCGACCGTGAAGAACCAGACCATCACGCCAGCCTACTACTCCGGCGGCAGCGGCACTTCCGCTGACCCCTGGCTGATCAGCAACCTGCTGGACCTGAAGGACTTGTCGCAGAACACCTTCCATTTTGCCGACTCCTTCAAGCAGACTGCCAATATTAATGCCGGGCTCACCAGGTATTTTGACGACCAGGACGACGACCTGGACGGGGACCGCTACAACGACCCGGCTGACTCCACGGCTGTTGGTGGCAACCAGGGCTTTGGCATGATTGGAATCCGGTTGAATCCATTCACCGGCGTGTATGACGGGCAAGGTCACGATGTTGACAGCGTCCATATTTCCAGGGCTACGACAGTTCCCAATGACAGTATCGGTTTTTTTGGCCAGGGGTTGAATGCCAAGGTCATGAATCTCGGGCTTACCAACGCGAACGTCAAAGGTGACGATGCCACAGGAGGGCTCATGGGCGCCGCGGGGGATGTGGAGTTGACCGATTGTCATGTCAGCGGTGCCGTGAGGGGAGAGAACCACGTAGGGGGGCTTTGCGGCAGGGTGGATTTCGTGGCAACTGCCAAGACTATCCTGAGGTGCCACAGTGAGGGCACTGTGAATGGGAGTGATGACAATAACGGCGGTTTGATAGGAAGATGTACCCAGTCATTGGAGGAATGCTACAGCACCGCGAGTGTTGTGAATGCCTCAAACGGAGAAGCTGGCGGCCTGGTCGGCCTTGTCCTGGCGCCGGCCGGTATTTCCAAATGTTGGGCTTCCGGTTCGGTGTCCTCCACCAGCAGCAGCGCTGGTGGTTTGATTGGAGAGGCGGAAAACGGCAACATCACCGACTGCTATGCCACCGGAAATGTTTCGGGCGTGGGCAACGTCGGCGGATTGGTGGGCCTCTATGATGAAAATGCAGTAGGAGCCACTGCTTTTTACATCACCGATTGCTATGCCTGGGGCAATGCCACCGGCACTGGCAACGACGTCGGTGGCCTGGTGGGCGAGTCCCAGTTGAGCGTCAGGACCTCTTACAGCAAGGGCGCCGTGTCAACCACTGGCACTGTTGTCGGCGGCCTGGTGGGCAACAAGGCTGCTTCAGCCACCGTGACCAATTCCTTCTGGGACACGCAAACCTCGGGCCGCTCCACTTCTTCCGGCGGCACAGGCAAGACCACGGCGGAGATGAAGTCCATCTGCACTTACCTGCCTGCCGGCTGGGATTTCAAGGATGAGACGGCCAACGGCAGTACTGACAACTGGACACACATCAAGAGCAGCAACAACGGCTATCCCGCGCTGGCGATTCAGAATTTAGCCAACAATGTGCAAAGGGCTTATGTCACCCAGACAGGTTCCGGCAGCATGGATGGCTCCAACTGGGCCAATGCCCTGGCCGGCACTCAAATTCAGACGGCCTTGAATGACCCCTGTATCAAAGAGATTTGGGTGGCTGCCGGCACTTACCATCCCACCAACACCGTCGGAGGGGCCACAGACCGGCACAAGGCCTTTCAACTTAAAAACGGCGTGGCACTGTACGGCGGCTTCGCCGGAAATGAAGGCCAGGACTTCGACCTCTCCCTGCGCGATTTCAGCAATGAAACCATCCTGAGCGGGGACCTGGGGACAGCGGCTGATGAAAGCGACAACAGCTTCCACGTCATACATCACCCCTCTGGCAGTAACCTCGACAGCACAGCTATCATAGATGGCTTTGTCATCTCATTCGGCAATGCCAACGGCAGCGGCAGCGAAACCAACGGCGGGGGCATGCTGAACGATGGCAACAGCCCGAAGGTGCGCAACTGCGTGTTCAGCTACAACAAGGCGGCTGTCGCCGGCGGCGGTGTCGATAACAAGAACAGCAGCGCCAAATTTGAAGACTGCAGCTTCTTCTTCAACGAGGCGACCAATGGCGGCGGCGGCGTGACCAACGAGTCCGGTGGTTCCCCCAGCTTCAGCAATTGCACTTTCGATGGCAACAGTGCGATCACCGGCAATGGCGGCGCTGTGTACAACCTGACCGTCAGCCCGGAGTTCAACAACTGCTCTTTTGCCAATAACACGGCCTCCGGCCGTGGCGGTGCCATCTTCAACTTCACGGGTTCCAATCCGGTTTACCGCGGCGGCAGCATCTATGGCAACTCCGCCCCTAATGGCGGTGGCGTGGTGCATCAAGGCTCCGGTACCTCCAAGTACATCGGCGTCACCTTCCACTCCAACCTGGCCATCGAGGGCAGTGCCGGCAGTGGCGGCGCTGTTTTTGTGGACGGTAGCTGCACCTCCGAGCTGGTCAACTGCCTGCTCTATTTCAACAGCTCCACCAGCTACGGGGGGGCGGCATATCTGCATACCGGTGGCACACTCAAGGTGGTCAGCACCACGCTTTCAAAAAACAGTTCCAACAGCGGTGGCGGCATCTACAGCAACTCCGGATCCAACCTCGACCTCTACAACTCCATCGCATGGGAGAACCTGGCCAGCTACTGGGGGCACGAGATCTTTGAGGTGGATCCCAACGGCTTCAATGCCTACAACTCCTGCTTTGCCAACGGATTTTACGACATCTGGGAATCGGCGGTGGAGACCAACTGTGTGCACACCAACCCGCGTTTCAGGGACGCAGCGAACGACGACTTCACCTTGTTCGGCGCCTCTCCCTGCGTCAATACCGGGGACAGCAGCTATGTCAACGCGCCCAATACGGTGGTGACCACCGACCTCAGGGGTGAGGACAGGGTCATGCAAGGCAATACCGACATGGGCTGCTATGAGTACACTGCCTTGCTGGATCCCTTCTCCCTGCGCTACTTTGTCAACGACGACGCCAGCGGCGCCAATGACGGTGCCAGCTGGACAAATGCCTTCACCAGCCTGCAATCCGCCCTGGAGGCAGCCCTCCACGGCGACAGCATCTTCGTGGCCGGCGGCACTTATTATCCCGCTTCCTACAACGGGCTGGACCCGGGTACTCCGGCCAATGAACGCCTCCAACACTTCAGGCTTCCCAGCGGCGTGAGGCTCATCGGCAGCCTGGCCGGTACGGAGGACGTCAGCACCTATGACTTCACCCTCCGCAACCTGGAGCTCAATAAATCCGTGCTGAGCGGCAACATCGGCTCCACCTCGGACAGCACCGACAATACCTATCACGTGATCTATAACGCAGGGCAGGCGCTGGACAGCACGACCCAGCTGGATGGCTTTGAAATCCGCGAGGGCCTGGCCAACGAACCCGGCGTACACGACGACGGCGGTGGAATATTCCTTGCACTCACCAGCGGCGGTGTCAAAATCTTTAACTGCCGCTTCATCAATAACCAGGCTTCCGACTGGGGTGGTGCGGTGTATCTGTCTGGAGGCGCCGGTCTTTTTAGGCGCGTGCAATTCACCTACAACAGCGCCGGGACAGACGGCGGCGGCGTTTACCTGGAAAATGCCGGGACCACCAGTTTCTATTCCTGCCTTTTTGACAACAACGAAGCGGAATACAGCGGAGGGGGCTTTTATGCTAAAGGAAGTGCGATCTCAACTTTCCGGAACAGCTTGTTTGCATACAATAAGGCGACCTATGGGGGCGCAACGCTGATCCAGTCAGATGCAAAGTTTGTCAACTGTACTTTTGCCAGGAACACAGCGTATGAAGGGGGTGCGATCTCCCAGGAGGCACCCAGTCTCGACCTGGTCAACTCCGTTCTTTGGTGGAACCAGGCTGTACAAGGAAGGCAGCTTCATTTGAAGGCTGCCACCAGCACCACGGCCAGCTTCTCGAACATCGCCAATTCCAGCGATGACATTCACGGCACCGGCGGATTCACTGAATCCATGAACCTTCACGTGGACCCAATGCTTGCCAACCCCTGGACCGGAGACTTCCGGCTTACTGAGGAGTCGCCTGTCATTGACCTCGGAGATGATACTGCTATGGATGATTCACTGGACATCCGCGGCGCTGGCTATCCGCGCAAACTTTTGAAAACAGATGCCAGCCAGGCAGGTGTGGTGGATATGGGTGCCTTTGAATACAAGCACCTCTCTGATTCCGCCATACCCTGCTCCCAGCCTTCCGATGGCGGGATGATCGGGCAGGATTCCCTTGTCTGCCCGGGCACAGTCCCTCCTGTTTTCTCCAATGTTGCTGCAGCCAGCGGCCAACTCGGCAGCTCCACCTTGATATACAAATGGCAAAAATCGACGACAGGCTCCGGCCAGGGCTTCGTCGACATCCCCGGTGCCACGTTGGACAGCCTGGTGATTGATTCTGCACTGACAGCCGACTCCACCTGGTTCCGAAGACTGGCCCGGGCTGGCTGCAGCACGGATTGGGAAGATGCCGGTGTTTCCAATGTTCGCAAAATCACAATGCTCGACACCGTACCGCCTCTGGCAGTTTGCAAGGACGTGACCCTTTATCTCGACAACACTGGCAACGCAACGCTGAGCGCAGCATCAGTGGACAGCAGTTCTACCGATAACTGCGTCATTGACACGATGACGCTGAGCAAGACCAGCTTCAGCTGTCAGGATATTTCCAATGACATGGTCATGGCCGGCAACTCTGTCACCCTCACGGTGACGGATGAGCGCGGCAACACGGCCACCTGCACAGCCAGCCTCACCGTGCTGGACACGGTGCCACCCAAGGCCCTTTGCCAGGATGTGACAGTTTCGTTGGGCACCAATGGCAGCGGTACCACCACTGCCGTGGCCGTGGACAGCAGCTCCGCAGATGCCTGCGGTATCAGCACCCTGGTGCTCAACGACAGCACCTTCACCTGCGCGGACGACGGCAGCTCCATCACCCTGACGGTTACTGACAGCCATGGCAATACATCCACCTGCTCGGCGACAGTCTCGATCACCGACATGACGCCGCCCACTGCCCTTTGCCATGACACTACGGTTTACCTGGATGCCACGGGCATGGCTTTGCTGGCCACCGCAGACATAGACAATGGCTCCTCAGACAACTGCGGTGCCCTCGATACCATGACCCTCGATATCACCAGCTTCGACTGTGAGGACCTCGATCTTTCAAGACTTACCGGCAACACGGTAACGTTGACGGTGACAGACGACAGCGGCAACACAGCTACCTGTACCGCAAACGTGACAGTACTGGACACTGTGCCGCCTATTGCCGTTTGTAAGGATATCACGGTGTACCTGGATGCCATGGGCCTTGATACCATTGCTGCCATAGAAGTGGACAATAACTCCTCGGACTCTTGTGGCATTGATGGCCGGTCGTTGGATATCAACAGCTTCGACTGCAGCGATATTGCGCCGGCCGGTGTGGCCACCGGCAACACGGTGACCCTGACAGTCACAGATGCCAATGGCAATACCTCCACCTGCACGGCACTCGTGACGGTGCTGGACACCGTGCCGCCAGTGGCTGTTTGCAAGGACGTGACGGTTTACCTGGACGCCGCGGGCGTTGGTTCCTTAGATTCCACGGAAGTTAACAACAATTCCTCGGACTCCTGCGGCATTGCCAGCTTCTCGCTGGATGTGGCCAGCTTCGACTGCAATGACCTTGATAACAACCTCGCGAATGGCAACACCGTAACGCTGACGGTGACGGATGTGAATGGCAATACTGCTACCTGTACGGCAGATGTGGCGGTACTGGACACCGTGCCGCCAGTGGCCGTCTGTCAGGATGTGGAGGTAACCCTGGACGCCACGGGGAACGGAAGCGCCACAGCTGCAGCGGTGGATAACGGCTCATCGGATGCCTGTGGAGTCACCCTTTCACTGAGCCCGAATACCTTCACTACAAGCGATATCGGGCCCAATACCGTCACGCTCACGGTGACGGACGGCAGTGGCAATTCAGCCAGCTGCACGGCGACGGCCACAGTGGGCGATAATATCCCGCCTGTTGCGAATTGCCAGAATCTGACCCTGGTGCTGAACAGCCAGGGTAACAGGATTACTTCAGCTGAGGCCGTGAACAACAACTCCACGGATCCCAGCGGCATCGCCAGCCTTTCCCTTAGCCAGACCAGCTTCAACTGCTCGGATGTAGGGCCCAACACGGTGACACTGACCGTGACGGACAACTACGCCAACAGCAGCACTTGTTCCGCCGTCATCACCATATTGGATAATACGCCGCCTCAGGTCTTGTGCCAGCCTGCCAGTGTAGCACTCGATGCCCAGGGCTTGGGCAACCTTGCCCCGGCGGCAGTGAACAACGGCTCCACCGATGTCTGCGGCATAGGCAGCCTTAGTCTCAGCAAGTCATCCTTCACCTGCGCCAATGTGGGAATGAGCACGGTGACGCTGACCGTGACGGATGTGAATGGCAACACAGCCACATGCACGGCTGCTGTGACCGTGGCGGACAACGTGGCGCCCCTGGCGCTGTGCAAGCCCGCAACCCTTTCCCTGGGTGCAGACGGGACCGTCACCGTGCTGGCTGCTTCCGTGGATAACAACTCCAATGACGCCTGTGGCATCATCAACAGGAGCCTGAGCCCTGCGAGTTTCAATTGCACCCACGTTGGCCTCAACACCGTGACGCTGACCGTGACGGATGTCAACGGCAACAGCAGCGCCTGCTCAGCGACGGTGACGGTGCAGGACCTATTGGTGCCAAATGCCAAGTGCAAGAGCGCCATTGTTTACCTTGACGCGAGCGGCCAGGCAGGCCTGGCAGCAGCACAGGTGAACAACTCGAGCAACGACAACTGCGGTATTGCCTCGCTGGCCCTTTCCAAAACGTCCTTCGACTGCTCGAACCTGGGTGGCAATGTGGTGACGCTGACTGTTACGGACCTGGCCGGCAACACAAAGACCTGCGACGCCACGGTGATGGTGGCCGACAATCTGCCGCCTACCCTGGTGTGCAAGAACATCACGCTACCGGTGGTGGGTGCCACGACGCTGCAGCCTTCCCAGGTGATTGACGCTGCAGCTTCGGGCGACAACTGCGGGGCGGTGCTGACACCGGTGGGTGTGACGCCGAACCAGTTCTTCTGCATCAACGCCGGCCCGAACGTGGTGACTTTGACGGCAAACGACGGCCATGGCAACACGGCAACCTGCCAGGCGACGGTGACAGTGCAGGGGCCGCTCATCACAGCAGTGACGACACCGGAGGACTGCGGGCAGCTGAACGGCACCATGGTCATCACGGCGCAGAACTTCGTGGGCCAGCCGGGCTATTCGGTGGACAACGGGGTCAACTACCAGCTGATCAACACCTTCTCCTCGCTGGAGGTCGGCATTTACCCGGTGGTGGTGACCTTCTTCGGAGCCGACAACTGCACCACGCCACCGATCTATGTGGCGGTAGGGGAGAACATCCTGACGAACACCTGGACGGGTGGAGGGGACAACAGCAGCTGGACGGATATCCTGAACTGGAGCCTGACGCTGAAGCCTACGGCCTGTCACCACGTGGTGATACCCGGCGGCAAGTCGGTCTTGCTGACGGCGGGCCAGACGGGCAATGCCCGCACGCTGGACGTGCAGGGGGGCGGCGTGCTGACGGTGGAGGAGACTGCTGTGTTGAATGTCAACCAGCAATAATTGATGACCTAATTCCTCAACGCATTCAAATATTTTGAGGACTTGGAGCGCTACAAATATTGCGGTGCGCTACAAATATTTCGCTGCGCTGCACCTTGGGGGCTAGGATGTGCACGGGCTACAAATATTGCGGTGCCCTACAAATATTTCGGTGCGCTGCACCTTGGGGGCTAGGATTTTCACTTGATA
>JBEAYO010000029.1:0-14328 GCA_041159285.1 Bacteroidota bacterium
GGAAAGGGCGCGGGGCGGGCCTATGCCCCGCCGAGCGCCCTTTCCGGAAACCTTGCGGCACCAGAGGAACCAGCCGCAAGGACTTTTTACACAACCCCACCTTTTGCGAGAAGGCGCCTCGCCGAAGGGCCTTTTGAGCCAGCCCTTTCCGGGAGGCAAGCGGCACCGGTGAACAAACCTTCCAATGCGCACCGAGTCTTTTGAAACAAATACTGGACCCGCGCCCCGCGCCATTTTGAAAAAGAAGATCTCGAAGCGATGGCATTTACCCCAGTCCCGATAGAAAAAAAGGGCGCGGAATCCGGTTCCGCGCCCTGTCTTTTTACAGGCGTTTTTCACGAGAAAGAGGCTTTCAAGCCCCGCTCCCTTGTTCCAGGCCTATCAGAACGAATAGCGGACGCCAAGCTGAGCCTGCCATACGCTGTTCAAAGAAATATCCTTGGCCAGCACTTCCGTTGGGAACGTACCGTCGGTGCCGGGAGCAAAAGTGTAGATAGGCTGGTTCGTGGCAGCGTCGTACTTTGAGAAACGCAGCGGGAAGTTCACCACCGGGAAGTCAGCTACACCCCAGGCATCGTTGATCAGATTGCCGAAGTTGTAGAAGTCGGCGCGCACCTGCAAGGTGTGGCGGCGATCATTGACCGTGAGGTAGAACTCCTGCTGAACGGACAAGTCGAAGGTCGTCAACCAGGGCAGCAGGGCGCCGTTGCGCTCGGCATACTGGCCCTTGCGGCTGCTGAGGTAATCGTTGTTCTCAACCAGGGTCATGAAGGCAGCGCGCTGCTGGTCAGCCGTGTAAACCACATTATTGACCGTCACATCGGCAAAATTCAGTTCATTGCCATTGTTCGGGATGTAGAGCAGATCGTTCGCCGTGGCCAGGTCGCCGTTCATGTCGCCACTTACTGCAAAGGTGTAGCGTCCCTGGTTGCCGCTCTGCATGAAGACAGAGAAGGTGGTGGCGGCGTGATCCAGGTACTCCAGGCGGTAGGAGAGCGCCGCGATGACGCGATGGCGCTGGTCGAAATCAGAGAAGGCCAGGTCTGGCAGGTTGTTGCCCCGCACCGTGCGGTTGTCGCGCCAGGAGGAGAAGGCGATGGAACCAGCAGTGATCAGGTCCTGAGACTCGCTGAAGTTGTAGGCGGCCATGGCGTAGAAGCCGTTCTTGAACTGGCGCTCCAGCTTGGCCGTGAGGCTGTAGGTGGAACCTTTGTTGGTGTTGGCCAGCAGGATGGCATCCGTGATCTTGTCGTTGATGCGGATGGCGTTGTTGGCAGCAGCACCGCTGAGGCCCAGGGCCGCATAGGTCGGACGGTCGTCGGCGCCGCTGTAGGCAGCCTTGGAAGGCTCCTGGTTGGCGTCTATGTAGTACACGTTGTTGATGTTCCTGTTGTAGATACCTTCCAGGGTGGCAACGAAGTCAAAAGGCAGTGCAAAGTCAACAGCGAGGTTGGTCCTCCACAGCTGCGGGAAACGGAAGTTCTTGTCCGTGAGGGCGATATTGAAAGTCGCAGGCGTGGTGGCATTGTCCGGGATGTAAGCAGTGACATCCGGGCTGAAGGGACGGTTGAAGGTGTTGTCAATGCGCTCGGAACCGGTGAGGATACCGTTGTTGCCGACCTGGTTGGAAATCCAGACGAAAGCCGGGCGGCCGGCGAAGAGACCAGTACCACCCCTGAGCTGGAGGGAGCGATCGCCATTGACGTCGTAGTTGAAGCCGAGACGCGGAGAAATCAGCGGGTTGGCCTTCGGAAGTTCATCTGTGCTGTAGCTGGCAGGCTGGTACTGGAAGTCGGTGTTGATGAAGGTCATGGTGTCAACCACCGGGTTATTGAGCGCGGTGTTGGCATAGAAGGGCACGTCCACGCGCACGCCGACCGTCAGTTTCAGCTTGTTGTCCATCATGGCGATTTCATCCTGGACATACAAGCCTGGCTGGGCAACCTTGGTGGTAGCCGTTGGCAGGGCACCACCGGGCAAGGCAGAGTAGGTCAACTGGTAGCGGCGGAGCTGGATGGAATCCACGCCGTTGGCATCATCATAGAAATCCTGCAGGGAGTTGTAAACAAACTGTCCGTAGTAAGTCGGCGTGAAGGTGTTGTCGAACTTGAAGTATTCGAAGTTGACGCCGGCCGTGATGGTGTGGGCGCCGCTGTACATGGTGAAGTTGTCCTGGAACTGCCAGGTGTCGGTGTTCAGCCTGTTGTTGGGCGTGAACGGCTCAAAGCCGAAGGTGGTGTAGTTGCGGCCGTCCTGGAGGATGTCCACCAAGGGGAAGACGCCGCCACGGCTGTCGCGGTAGTCGCGGTTGGCGGTGAAGCCGAACTGGATGTTGTTGGAGAACTTCGTTCCGAACATGGAGTTCAACTCGACGATACCGGAGTAGATGTCGTTGTTGATGACGTAGTTGGAATTGGAGAAGTTCATGGCGAAGAGGTTGCTGCGGCGGTCCTGGAAGGAGCCGCTGTTGCTGGCGAGCACGTCGCGGGAGGACTTCAGGTAGTTGAAGCGGAAGCTCAGGCGGTTGGAGGGGTTGATGTTGTAATCGATTTTCGCCAGGGCTTTGTCGCTCTTGGTGTTGAGCAGGTAGTTTTCATACTCGCCCGCATCGTAGCCGAACTTATCGTTCAGGAACTGCTTGAGCTGGTCCAGGTCGGCAGCCTGCACGCGGGTGACGTTGGCGCCGGTGAGGCCGGGACGAGCAGCGAGAAAGTTGGTGGCCGGGTCGTCGCGGCGCTCAAATTCAGCGTTGACGAAGAAGAACAGCTTGTTCTGGATGAGCGGGCCACCCAGGCGGAAGCCAGTCTGTGTGATGCTAAAGTCGTTTTTCGTGATTTCGGTGTCGTTGGCCTTGGAGCCGGCAAGCGACTCGCTGCGGGTGTTGTGGAACACGGAGCCCTCCAGGCGGTTCGTACCGGAGCGCGTCACGGCATTGATGCCGGCGCCGGTGAAGCCGCCCTGGCGGACATCGTAGGGGGCGAGGTTGACCTGGATTTCCTCGATGGCATCGAGGGAAATCGGCGAGGAGTTCGTCTGTCCGGCAGGAGCAGAAGCCAGGCCGAAGCTGTTGTTGAAGATAGAGCCGTCGAGTGTCAGGTTGTTGAAGCGGCTGTCCTGGCCTGCAAATGATGTTCCGCTGCCGGTGGTGGCAGCCACGTTGGAGGAGCGGCTCTGCGGAGTGAGTCGCACGAAGTCGTTGAGGCTGCGGCTGAGCGTGGGCAGGGCGTTGATGGCTTCCTTCTTGATGTTGGTAGCCGCGCCGGTGCGCTCGGAGTTCATGATTTCGTTGGCAGTGGCAATCACCTCCACCTCGCCGAGGGTGGTAGAGGACTCCTGCAGCTGCACGTTGAGGCGGAAGTTCTGGCCCAGGCTGAGGAACACATCGTTGAGCGTGTAGTTCTCATAGCCGGTGTAGGAAACCTCAACGGTGTAAGGACCGCCGATGCGGACGGCGGGCAGGTTGAAGCGGCCGTCTTCACGGGTGGAAGTTCCGTAGAAGGTGCCTGAGGGCTGGTGCGTCGCGACGACATTGGCGCCGAGGAGCGGCTCTCCTTTCTCGTCGGTTACCTGGCCGAGGAAACTGGCGCTTTGCGCCAGGGCTGCACTGTGCAGTGCGACGGTCAGAGCCAGGGCTGAGAACAGCCGGATGACCGTTTGGCAAGTAATTAATTTGTTCATAAACTGAGTGTTTGGTAATAAAAAATAGTTAAATATAGCATACGAGACCTCCGTTTGGCCCGATGTAACTCCGGCACCCGGCGGTCAGATGTTTATTGCAGTCTTCCGATGCTTACAGACAAAAGCAATTAAAATTCATTCGATGCTGCTTGTGCTTCCGGAAAGGGCGGCGGGGTTGTGTAAAAGCTCTTGCGGCCGGCTCCACCGGTGCTGCACAGCTTCCGGGAAGGGGTTTTTATCAAGGAGTGGCACTGCGCCCAGAAGACTTTTTACACAATCCCGCCGACCGCCCCATCCGAGAGGCAAACAGTATCTGCAAGGAGTGCTAAACAATCACATTTATATTAGTTTTAAAGCCGACTATCTGTAAAGTAGGTGTGATTTCTTTAATCGGTGTTGAACAGTCGAGGTTTAAAGGGTGCGCAGACAGGGGCAGGAAGGGAATCGGGTGAATGCGGCTTGTTGCGTGTTTGTTCCATCTTCCTTGTTTTTTTAAGCTTCAGAGGGCTCGAGGGAAGGCATCGCAACATCACGTGGGTACTGAGATGCTTGAGGCTTTCCATGCCTTTTCCTAATCTAACCGAAATTCGCGGCAAAAGTAAGGACTAACGAAAGGTTTGCAAAGTGTATTTGTTAAGTGTACTTTAAATTTGTTTAATTTTTTTTAATATTAGCTTTGTACAAAAAATCGCCTCGTCCGGCACCGGCCATCCATGCGTCCAAACACCGCGCTCAAATGAAAAAACGCCTCCTGTACTCCTTCATCGCCATGCTGCTGTGCTTCGGCATCGCCGTATTGCTGGACTTCGGCATCGAAAAAGAAGACAACCTGGAGACCTACGTGCAGCGCATTGAAAAAAGCCTGCACCGCAAGGAAAGGGAAGCCACCACCCTCCTGGCCGACACCAGCTTCCTGCTGCGCCAGATAGAGGGCATCGAAAAACTGCCCTCCTGGCAACAAGACGCCGACCTGAAAAGGCTGCTGGAATGGACCCAAAAAGACTACAACATCCTGTTCTATCAGGCTGACTCCCTGGTTTACTGGCTCAACAACTCCGCTTACCTGCCACAGCACATTGAAAAGAGCCTGCCCCGCACAGCCAGCACCCCGGCCCTCGCCCGGCTCTCCAACGGGTACTTCGTCGTCCAGCGCTTGCAACTGCCCCGGCAAATCACAGCCCTGACCCTGCTGCCCCTCAAGTGGCAGTTCCCGAGAAGCAGCCACTTCCTGCCAAATGCCTTCCTCACCGACCATCTAACGGTCTCCCCGGATGTCAACCTGCAGGAAAGCCCGACAAAATTCCCAATACATAGCCTGCAGGGGAAACCCATCGCCTGGCTGGATGCCAAAGCACCGGCCAAAGACCGCTTTCTGCTCCAATTGATCTTCTTCATCTACCTGCTGGGATTCATCGCCGCCGGCATGGTCATCAACGACCTGGCCGTCCTCCTGGTGCGCAGATTTCAACCCCTGGTGGGAGCAGGTTTCGTGCTGGGAGCCGTCATCGGCGGCCGCTGGCTCATCCTGAGCCTGGGCCTTACCAGGCACTTCGACGGCTTCCAAACCTTCTCCAGCATTTTCACCGACCCCATCCTGGAAGGCGTCAACTCCCTGGGCGAGCTGCTCATCAACATCATCCTGCTGGTCTGGCTCATGGTGTTCTTCAACCGCGAATTCCAGGTCAAGGAATTCTCCCACGCCTCCCCCCTGATACGCTTCGCCCTGAGTACCCTCAACTTCTTCTCCATCAACCTGGGAATCCTCATGGTATGCTATATCTTCAAGTCCATCGTGCTGGATTCCTCCATCGTCTTCGACTTCGAAAACGTCTTCAACCTCAACTCGCAAAGCGTGCTGGCCATGACGGGTGTGGTGCTCCTGCTGCTGGCACTGTTCCTTTTCAGCCACCGCATGATGCTGGCCATCCACAAGGTGGACCTGAGCAAAAACTGGCGCCTGGCAGCCCTGGGCACCTCCATCCTGCTCTCCATCCCCATCATCCAGAACGGAGACTTCAACCTGCCCCTCCCCTATTTCCTGATTGCCGCCACCATCTACCTCATCGTATTTGAGTTCTTCATCGAGGTGCGCATCATCACCCTGGGCTGGCTGGCAGTCTGCCTGATGCTGTACGCCGGGCTGACTTCCATGCTGCTCTACAAGTACAACAGCGACAAAGACTACCTGCGCCGGCAGGAATATGCCAAATTGCTGACAAACTACCAGGACGAGGACCTGGAAGCCGCCCTTGGTATCCTGGCCGCGCGCCTGCAGTCCGGCCCCTGGCTCTCCGCCTTGGATGCCCTGCTCCATAAGTCCACCTCCCGCCTGCTGCTGAGGGACGAAACGGCGGACCTGATAGGCCCGTTGATGAATGGCAGTAAATACCTGGTCCACAATTACCGCTTTGAAGTCAACGGCTATTTTGCGGATAACGGCACAACAGCCATCCAGGGCCAGCAGGCAGACCTGCAGACGCTGGAATCCCGCTTTGGCCGCTCCAAGGCCACCAAAGTCAACCGCCTGCGCTTTGACGAGGGGGAACCCGCCTATCTGATGCGGCTGACCATCAACGCCTCCCGCCCCCTGATCCTGTTTATCAGTTTTAAAAGGGCCTTTTCCAGCCCCTCTAAAGTGTACACGGAATTGCTGCTGGGAAAAACCTACAAAGACCTTACGGAACTCGACAACTATGACTACGGCATTTACAAAAACGGCCAACTCATAGAGGAATACAAAAAACCATACAGCAAACAGCTCACTGACACACTGCCTGCACCGGGCAGCTTTACTATCCTGAAACACACCAGCACGCGCTCGGAACTGCTTTACCATGCCAGGAACAACATCGCCATCAAAATAGGGCGCGAAACCGGCGGCTACATCAAGCCACTCTCCCTGTTCTCTTATGTCTTTACCCTGCTGACCATTGCTGTGCTGTCATTCGCAGCCTTCAATTACTATGTGAACGCCCTGCCAGGACCCCTGAATTTCCTGCGAAACATGAAGCGGTCCCTTCGGAACCAGTTCCAGTTCCGCGTGATCAGCATGATCCTGGTGTCCTTCCTGGGCATCGGCTTTGTGACGGTCATGTACTTCCAGGAATCTTCCAATGACTACAACAAGGGGCAGCTGAACCGCAAGGTGACCTCGGCCCTGGCCAGCGTCAATTACGAAATCAAGAACATCTACAAGCAGCAGCAGCGAAACCAGGCCATGACCATCGGCGGGGACGCGGCAGACGGACAAACAGGGGGGCAATTCCCCATCGCCTCGCTCATACCCCTCATCTCGGAGGTACACCGGCTGGATGTCAACCTCTACGACCTGCAGGGAAATCTCATCTTTTCCTCGGAAGAGGACATCTTCCGGGAAGGGCTCATCTCGAGGAAGATGGGGTCTTATGCCTATCAGGCCATTCACCGCCTGGGATACGACCGCTGCGACCAGGATGAGCGCATCGGCAACCTGAAATACACGGCCGCCTACCTGCCCCTCCTGGACGGCAATAACCAGCCAATCGCGCTGATAGGCATCCCTTACTTCTCGCAGCACCGCGAGCTCAGCAAAGACGTGGCTAACTTCATGAGCACCCTGCTCAACGTATATGTCTTCCTGCTGCTCATCGCCGGCGGTCTGGCCATCGTGGTGGCCAATTCCGTCACCAGGGCCTTGTCCGAACTCAGCGAAAACATCCAGCGCTTGCGGCCAGGCAACAACCAGCCGCTTGTCTGGAAGCGAAAAGACGAAATCGGCGACCTGGTCGAGGCCTACAACCAGGCACTGACCAAGATCGAGGAAAGCTCCCGGCTCCTGGCGCAATCGGAACGGGAGGATGCCTGGCGGGAAATGGCCAAGCAGGTGGCGCACGAGATCAAGAACCCGCTGACACCCATGAAGCTGAGCATCCAGTACCTGCAACACGCTTATCAAGCGGACCAGGACCCCGCCAAAATCGAACCCTTGCTCAAGAGGGTGTCGGATACCCTCGTGGAACAAATTGACTCGCTGTCGCAAATTGCCACGGCCTTCTCCAATTTCGCCAAAATGCCCAAGGCCCAAAATATAGGGTTCTCCCTGAATCACCTCGTGGCCTCCGTACACCACCTTTTCCGCAACGAAAGACCCGACATGACCATCAGCCTGCGCCTGCCGCGGGAAGAATACGAGGTGTTCGCAGACAAAAACCAAATCATCCAGGTGCTGAACAACCTGTTCAAAAACGCCATCCAGGCCATCCCCGACGACCGGGAGGGCATTGTCCAGATCATGCTCTACCAGCGGGGAGGATTTGCCGTCATTGAGGTCAAGGACAATGGCGCGGGCATCCCGCCCGAGATCCAGGAAAAGGTTTTCTTCCCCAACTTTTCGACCAAGACCTCCGGCACCGGCCTGGGGCTGGCCATTTGCAAGAACATCATCGAGGGCTTCGACGGAAGGATATACTTTGAAACCCAGATCGGGATAGGCACCAGCTTCTTTGTGGAACTGCCCATCATGGACATCAGATCAGTTTAAACATGAAACTTACTGCACTGCCAGCCTGGCTGCGCTACGCCCTGTTCACGACGCTGAGCTGGGGCGTCTGGGGCGCCTTTATAGAAATCCCGGAAAAAGCCGGGTTTCCCGCCACCCTGGGTTTTGTCGTCTGGTCGCTGACCATGGTCCCCTTTGCCCTGGCGGCCCTTTACAAGTCTGGCTGGCACCTGGAGCGGAGATGGTCTTCCGCGCGGGACGGCCTGATCATCGGCTTGACCGGAGCGGGCGGCAATCTCTTGTTATTTGAAGCACTCCGCACCGGACCTGCCTACCTGGTATTTCCCTTCGTATCGCTGTATCCGGTCATGACGGTGTTTCTCTCCTTCATCTTTTTAAAGGAACGGGCAACCCGCCGCCAGTGGCTGGGCATCGGACTGGCCTTGCTGGCCATACTTTTTCTGTCGTGGCGGGAGCCTGGCGACGAAAACGTCAAGGGCAGAACCTGGCTGTGGCTGTCTGTGCTGGTATTCATCCTGTGGGGGCTGCAAAACGTGGTGTTCAAGTCGGCCAACCGGCACACCGGCGCCGAGAGCATCTTCGTTTACATGACCCTGGGGGGGCTGCTGCTGGCGCCTGTCGCCTGGGCCATGACAACCGAGGGACAGACGGTCAACTGGGGCTTGCAGGGCTTCTGGCTCCTGTTGCTGCTGCACCTGATCAATTCCGCCGGGGCACTCGCCGTCGTCTATGCCTATCGCTACGGCAAGGCCCTGATCGTGGCACCGCTGACCGGGTTGGCGCCTGTGATCACCGTTGTGCTGTCGCTGGCCGTCTATGGGGTATGGCCCGGCCTCCTGCTGGCCACGGGAATCGCGCTGGCCGGCATCGCCGTGGTGCTGCTGGCGGAATAGCGCGGGCCGGGAGCAAGCGCGGGTCCGCTGCAAATTTCAAGTGCCCGTTACAGCAAAAGCACTAAATTTGCCGGACAGTGCCATCTGAAGGCCCTGCATTGAAAAGCAACGAACCATGCAACACCACCTGGCCATAGGCATAGACCTCGGCGGCACCAACATCAAGGCCGTCGTGCTGGACCGCGAGGGCAACCGGCACCAGCAAATCTCCCGCTCCACCGGACAACACCAGGGTGCCGAAGACGAATGGTCCTGGAAAAATGCCCTGCGCGACACCTACCTCGACCTCCACCAACAATTCGGGGATCAGATCCAGGCCGTCGGGCTCTCCGCACCCGGCATTGCCAATGCCGACAATTCGGCGATTTCCTGCATGCCCGGCCGCTTGTTCGGGCTGGAGGACTTCGACTGGTCGGCCTTCCTCGGCGTGCGCACCTGGGTGGTGAACGACGCCCACGCCGCCCTCATGGCCGAGGCCAGCTTCGGCGCGGCCAAGGGATACAGGAATGTGGTCTTGCTGACCCTCGGCACGGGGGTTGGCGGCGGGATCCTGATCGGCGGGGAGCTGTACCAGGGGTTTTACCAGGTGGCCGGACACGTCGGCCACACCAGCGTCAATGCACACGACGACCATCTCGACATCGCAGGCATGCCAGGCAGCATCGAGGACGCCATCGGGGATGAATCGCTGCGGCGGCGCTCCCATGGCCGCTTCACCGCCACGCGGGACCTGGTGGACGCCCACCTGCGGGGAGAGCCTTTCGCCAGCTGGCTCTGGCTGAGTTCCGTTCAAAAGCTGGCGGTCAACCTCGCCTCGCTGTCCAACCTTCTTTCCCCGGAGATCATCGTCCTGGGCGGCGGCATCTCCCGGGCAGGCGACCATTTGTTTGAACCCCTGTCGGCATTCATGGACCTCTACGAATGGCGTCCCGGCACCAAGAAAACACCCATCGTGCAAGCCCGCTTCGGAGAATTCGCCGGCGCCACGGGCGTGGCCGCCTTTGCCTTCCAAAAATCAGCAAAACAACAACTGTCATGAGTGTCATCCACGAATACCTTCAGAAATCGCGCGCCATCCTCGACCGGGTCGAGCAACAGGCCCCGGCCCTGGAGACGGCCGCGCGCTGGTTTGCCTCCACCATCCTGGCAGGCCGCATGGTGCATGTCTTTGGCAGTGGTCACAGCCGCATCATGGTGGAAGAAATGTGGCCGCGCTACGGCAGCTTTCCCGGCTTCAACCCCATCGTGGAGCTCTCGCTCACCTTCCACAACCTGGTGGTGGGAGCCAACGGGCAGCGGCAGGCCATGTTCCTGGAAAATGTGCCGGGCTTTGCTGGCCGCATCCTCAGGAACTTCGCCCTCAATGAACAAGACACCGCCCTGGTCATCTCTTCCAGCGGCTGCAACGTGGTGCCCATTGAAATGGCAGAGGGCTTCAAACAAAGAAACATCAAAGTGGTGGCCCTGGTGAGCCTGGCACACCTGCAGGCCTCCGACAGCAAGCGCGCCGATGGGAAAAAGCTGACCGACTTCGCCGACCTGGTGCTCGACACCGGAGCGCCAGTGGGAGACTCCATGATCCAGGTACCGGGACTGGATACGCCGGTGGCACCCGGCTCCACGGTCGGCGGTGTCTTAATCGTCAACACTATCAAGGCAGAGTTGGCCAGACTGCTGACGGCCGCCGGCAAGCCACCGAAGGTACTCACCGCCGGGGCGCTGGTAGGTTCTGAAAAGGCCACGGCGCTGTTCGAGGCGGCCTATGACGAGCATGGGAGGCGAATGGCTGGGGTCTTGGGAATCCAACCCTGACCACACCAACCATGGCTGTTTCTGCCCTACCTGCTTCGCCCTGCAGTGTGCTATCGCGTGAGCAGCACCTCTCCTTTGAGTACCTCCACGCTGCCGTCTGCCAATTCCACTTCCGCCATCCAGACAAAAACCGCGGGATCCAGCAGCTCCCCGCGATGCCTGCCGTCCCATCCCTCGGACAGGCTGTTTGGCTGAAAACCGGAGCGCTCGAACAGCAATTCCCCCCAGCGGCTGAACACGCGGAAGTCCCGCACCACCAATACCGTTCTGGAGTTGGCAAAAATGGTAAACATGTCGTTCAAGCCGTCGCCATTGGGACTGAAAACGTTGGGTACAAATACCGGTATGCGGCGGTCCACAAACACCGTCAACTCATCCTCGTCACGGCAGCCGTTATTCGCCGTCACGCTCACTAAATAAGTCGTTGAGATCAAAGGTGCCACCGGCTGTGACAGGCAAGCCGGACAGTCCGGGCTGTCCAGCGAAGACCACTCGATCGCAGCCAGAGAATCGTAAGGCAGGTTCACCAGGGCCGTGAGGGTCAGCTCCTCGCCGAGCTGGACGAGCAAGTCGCTGCCCAGTTCTACTGCCACGGGAAGCGGGGCGTTGACCCAGATGATCTCGGGCAGGGCACAGCCATTCGCATCGCTGAGGAGCACTTCATAGGTCCCGGCGCTGAGTTCCGTGAACGCGTTGTCCGGAACGAAAGCACCGCCGTTCAGGGAATATTCGTAAGGCGGCACCCCGCCGTTTGCCAGTGCAGTTATCGCACCGCCGTTCTGGTCAAAACACCCGGGTTCGTTGACACTAAAGTCCATTTCCAGGGGCGGCGGCGCCTGAAGGCTTGCCGTGGCACTGGCCGTGCAGCCGTTGACATCCGACACGGTCAGGCTGTACGAGCCGGCCGGCAAGCCTGCGAGGACCGGAGTCGCATCTCCATTTGACCAAACAAAAGCAAAGGGGCTTGCCCCGCTGGCCTGTGCCGCCACCTGACCCTCGCTGCCGCCGGCACATTTCACGCCATAGCCGTTGAAGTCCGACACAGCCAGGCTGAGCAGCGGCGGGGGCGTCAACAGCACCGCTGTAACGACGACGCTGTCGCAGCCGTTCTGGTTGGTGAATTGTTGGGTAAAAATGCCAGCAGCACCGGGATCACAAGTACTGCTGCTGAGCAGGGTCGTGTCGCCGGGCAACAGGGTCACCGTTTCTATCACGACGCTGTCGCAGCCGTTCTGGTTGCTGAGTTGCTGGGTAAAAATACCCGCAGCACCGGGATCGCAAGTGCTGCTGCTGAGCAGGGTCGTATCGCCGGACAGCAGGGTCACCGTTTCTATCACGACGCTGTCGCAACCGTCCTGGTTGCTGAGTTGCAGGGTAAAAATACCCGCAGCACCGGGATCACAGGTGCTGCTGCTGAGCAGGGTCGTGTCGCCGGACAACAGCGTCACCGTTTCTATCACGACGCTGTCGCAACCGTCCTGGTTGCTGAGTTGCTGGGTGAAAATGCCCGCAGTACCGGGGTCGCAGGTGCTGCTGCTGAGCAGGGTCGTATCGCCGGACAACAGCGTCACCGTTTCAATCACGACGCTGTCGCAACCGTCCTGGTTGCTTAGTTGCTGGGTAAAAATGCCCGCAGCACCGGGGTCGCAGGTGCTGCTGCTGAGCAGGGTCGTGTCGCCGGACAGCAGGGTCACTGTTTCTATCACGATGCTGTCACAGCCGTCCTGGTTGCTAAGCTGCAGGGTAAAAATGCCCGCAGCACCGGGATCGCAGGTGCTGCTGATGAGCAAGGTCGTATCGCCGGACAGCAGGGTCACTGTTTCTATCACGATGCTGTCGCAGCCAAACTGGTTGACAAACACTTCCGAAAATTGCCCGGCAGCAGCAGGATCACAAGTGGCAGAAAAGATGTAAACAGTATCTGCAGCAGCAAAACCTATTGTCGTGATCACCAGGCTGTCGCAGCCAAGCTGGTTCGTCAGCAACAGTTGGAAAACGCCAGTATCAGCCGGATTGCAGGAGCTGAGGAACAGCAGCGCAGTGTCGGACGGCAAATAAGCGACCGTGGTGATGACTAAGCTGTCGCAGCCGTATTGGTTGGTCAGGTTATTTTCAAAAACGCCGGCTGCTGCAGGGTCGCAGGTGGTGGACTGCAGAAAAACCCCGGCGCTGCCCAGCCACTCGACCGTGCTGACGACGACACTGTCGCAACCCGACTGGTTGGTCAGCAGCATCGTGGAAACGCCGGCAGCCGCGGGGTCGCAGCTTCCGCTGTACAACAGGGTCGTGTCGGCAGCCGAGTAAGTGACGGTGAGGATGACGGTGCTGTCGCAACCCTGCGCGTTGACCAGGTTTTGAACGAAAACCCCGGCATTGGCGGAGTTGCAGTCCGTGTCGAATAGCAGGGTCGTGTCGGCAGCAGACAGACTGACCGTGGTGATCACCACGCTGTCGCAGCCCTGCTGGCCATTTAGATATTGGACAAAGGTGCCGGACTGAGCTGGGTCGCAGGTGGTGGCGTTCAAATACGTCGTGTCGGGTACGTTGTCTATGGAAAACACCCCAGTTACGGAAGTGCTGTTTCCACATAGGTCGGTGGCGGTGAAGGTGACCGGCGTGAAGGCGGCGGGAGGAGTGCCGGGATGGTTGTTTGTCCAGGTGACTGAACCACAGAGGTCTTCTGCCGAGGCATAGCCGTTGTTCACCAGCCACAGGGAGAAATCAAATGCTTCGTTGGCGGAACAAGGCACGTTCTGGTTTTGGGCAGGCTGCAGGAGGACGGGCGGCTGGTTGTCAAAGGTCGTGAATACAGCTTGTTCAGAAGCGACATTCCCGCAGTCATCGGAGACGAAGAACACCACCGGCGTACTGCTACAGCTGCCCTGTGGCGGCAGCGAAAAGACCGCCTGCCAGCTCAGGCTGGCGTCGCAATTGTCGGTGGCCTGGGCACCGCCGTTGCTGGCAACCCAGGCATTGAAGGCGCTCAGGTAATCGCTGCTGCAGCTCACTGAGAGGTTAGCAGGGGCTGTTGTAAAAACGGGAGGCAGAAGGTCGGTCACCGTGATGGTCTGCTCCACAACCGTTTCATTGCCGCAGTTATCGGTGAAAGTCCAGGTGCGTTCCAGGGAGTACAGGCAGGGGTTGGGCAGGGTGATTTCAGAAAAAACCGGCGTCACGCTGGGCTGGCAGTTGTCGGTGGCCAGCAGGGAGGTACCCGGCAGCGGCAGCGAGCAGTCGAGGCTCAGCTGGGCGGGCGGGGGGTTCTGCACCACAGGCGGCTCGTTGTCGGAAGGACAGCTCCAGAGGGTCATGTCGTCGAGCAGCATGCCGCCGGCGGACATGGGGCCGGAGCCGGCGAGGCGCAGCTCGGCGGTAGCGGCCTGGGCCTCGAAGTCGAAGCATTTTTCCAGCCAGCCGCTGGCGCCGTCGTTGGTGGCGGTCCAGCTT
>JBEAYO010000030.1:0-14099 GCA_041159285.1 Bacteroidota bacterium
CGCCCTTTACTGGGGTCAATCGACGCCAGCCGAACGAATTTTAAAAGCGCGCAGAGTGTTTTGAGAAAGCCTCGCGCCCTTCCCGACAGCTGGGCAGCAGCGCATTGTCCGTGTAAGACAGACACAAGTATCCCTTGATTTTACCCTCTTGCTTTGAGAGAATTCTTTTTTACGCAAGCTAAAAATAGCTTAGTTTTATCTTTCAAAAACAGATCAACCGACCATGACATCAACTGCCATTTGCGACGCCGTGGACGAACCACAAATAGCATTCTTTCAAAAACAAGGCTACCTGGCCGTGGAAAACCTCCTCAGCCCGGAAGAAGTAGCCTACTTCCGCAACATCTACGACGGCTTCCTCAGCGGCGCCATCGACAGCGGGGGCCAGCGCTCCGACCTCAGCGGACTGGGCGACGGACGCGAACTCATCACCCAGATCATGCGCCCCTCCCTCCTGCATAAGGAACTCGAAAACTCCGTCCTCCACCAGCGCGCCAAGGCCATCGCCCGGCAACTGCTGGGCCAGGACATGGAGGTGGACTTCGACATGCTCATCGACAAGGCCCCTTTCACCGGCACCCCCACCCCCTGGCACCAGGATGAAGCCTACTGGATTGATATGCCCGACAAGCGCGCCGTCTCCTGCTGGGTTGCCCTCGATCCCGCCACCGTGGAAAACGGCTGCATGTGGTTCGTGCCCGGCTCCAACCACTCGCCGCTGCGCCCCCACCAGCAGACGGGCAAGGGAGGCGCCCTCCAGTGCGAGGCCACCGAGGCGGAGGCCGTACCCGTGCCCCTGCAGCCGGGAAGCTGCTCCTTCCACGACGGCCGGACGGTGCACTACTCCCGGGGGAATGCCACCGCCAGCCACCGGAGGGCATTCATCATCAACTTCCGGCCAGCCGCCATGATCGCCTTCGAACGCGAAAGGGGCTTCGACCACCTCGGCAACAGGGAAGTGAGGCAATAGGCTTGTTGCAAGGGCATTTTTCAACGCCTTAAAACAAAACTGGCATGAACTGGCATCTCCTTTCCACAGCAGCGGCCCTGAAAGCCGCAGAAAGCCGGCCGGAAGGCCTCACTGCCAGTGAAGCGGCAGAGCGCCTGCAACGCTTCGGCCCTAATGAACTGGAACAGAAAAAGGAAAAACCCGCCTGGCTCATCCTCCTCTACCAGTTCAAAGACCTCATGATCCTCATCATGATGGGCGCCGCCGCCATCTCCGGCTTCATCGGTGAAACCAAGGACGCCATCATCATCCTCATCATCGTCGTCCTTAACGCCATCGTCGGCTTCATCCAGGAATACCGCGCGGAAAAAGCCATGGAGGCACTGCGGAAAATGACCACCCCCAACGCCCGCGTCATGCGCCAGGGCACCCACCTCACCATCAGCGCCAGCCAGCTCTGCCCCGGCGACATCATCAGCATCGAGGCCGGCGACCTCATCCCCGCCGACCTCCGGCTGCTGGAAACCCATGCTCTCAAGATCGAAGAAGCCGCCCTTACCGGAGAATCCCTCGCCGTGGAAAAACAAACCGCCCCACTGGAGGGCGAGCAACTCTCCCCCGGCGACCGCACCAACATGGCCTTCCGGGGTACCACAACCACCTACGGCCGCGGCACCGGCCTGGTCATTGCCACCGGCATGCAAACGGAAATCGGCCGCATCGCCAGCCTGCTCCAGGAGAAGGAGGTGCAAACGCCTTTGCAAAAAAGGCTGTCCCAGTTCGGCAAAAGGCTCTCCCTCGCCGTGATCCTCATCTGCGGACTGCTTTTCGGCGCCGGGCTGCTGCGCGGCGAAGACCCCCTGAACATGCTGCTCACCGCCATCTCCGTGGCCGTGGCCGGCATCCCCGAAGCCCTGCCGGCCGTCGTGACCATCGCCCTGGCCCTCGGCGCCCACCGCATGGTGCGCCAACACGCCCTGGTGCGCCGCCTGCCCGCTGTGGAAACCCTCGGCTCCGTCACCTACATCTGCACCGACAAAACCGGCACCCTCACGCAAAACAAGATGACCGTCTCCGAAGTCTGGACGCCGGAAACGGCCCCGGAAAGGCTCCCCTTCACACCCGGGGAGGCGCTCCTGCTCTGCATGGCACTCAACCACGACGTCAGGAAAAACAGCGACGGCGGCCTCGCTGGCGAATCCACGGAACTGGCCCTGGCCAGCTACGCCGCCGGTTTTGATTTTCCGGCACAGGCCCGGCCGGAACTATTCCCCCGCCTTGCAGAACTGCCCTTCGACTCCGACCGGAAAATGATGACCACCGTGCACGCCTTCGGCGACCAGTTCCTCGTCGTCACCAAGGGCGCCGTGGAATCCGTGCTCATCGCCTGCGACGACCCCGACGAGGTGGCCATGACGGCCGCCGCCAACCGGATGGGAAAAGAAGGGCTGCGAACCATCACCTATGGCTGCAAACTGATGGACGCTATGCCGGTACCAGGTGATGCCGCCTCCCTCGAGTCGCAACTGCAGGCCTGCGGGCTGGCGGGACTGATAGACCCGCCGCGGCCGGAGGTGATCCAGGCCATCCAGGACTGCAAAAATGCCGGCATCATCCCCGTCATGATCACCGGCGACCACCCGGTCACTGCCGAGGCCATTGCCCGCCAAATCGGCCTGCTGGACTCCCCCGGTGACCGGGTGCTGACCGGGTTGGAACTGAAGCAACTTCCGACAGATTCCTTTGAAAAAATTGTGGAGCAGGTGAAGGTGTATGCCCGGGTCTCCCCGGACCAGAAGCTCCAGATCGTGAAGACGCTGCAGCAAAAAAAGCAGTTCGTGGCCATGACCGGGGACGGGGTCAATGATGCGCCGGCACTGCGCCGGGCGGACATCGGCATCGCCATGGGCATAGCAGGCACGGATGTCTCCAAGGAAGCCGCCCACATGATCCTGCTGGACGACAACTTTGCCACCATCGTCAAGGCCGTCAGGGAAGGCCGCCGCATTTTCGACAACATCCGCAAGTTCGTGCGCTACATCATGACGGGCAACAGCGGCGAGATATGGACGATTTTCCTGGCTCCCCTGGCCGGCTTGCCCATCCCCCTGCTGCCGATCCACATCCTCTGGGTAAACCTGGTGACGGACGGGTTGCCCAGTCTGGCCCTGGCCAAGGAGCCCGCCGAGCGGGATGTCATGAAGGTGCCGCCCCGGCAGCCGGGCGAGAGTATTTTCGCCCACGGACTGGGCTGGCATGTGCTTTGGGTGGGATTGCTGATGGGCACGGTCTGCCTCACGGCGCAGGCCTGGGCCTTGCACAACGATGACCCCAAGTGGCAGACCTATGTGTTCACCATCCTTTGTTTCAGCCAAATGGGGCATGTGCTGGCCATCCGGAGCGAAAACTCCCCGCTGTTCCGGCAGGGACTGTTCACCAACCCGCTGCTACTTGGCGCAGTGATGCTGACCTTTGCCTTGCACCTGGCCATTCTCTACACCCCGGCACTGCAGGAAATATTCAGAGTGCAGCCCCTGAGCGGCAAGGAACTCGGCGTCTGCCTGTTGTTGTCCGGCATTGTGTTCGCTGCCGTAGAAATGGAAAAACTTGCGAGGCAATGGTGGTGGCGGAGGAAAAACCCTCAAAGTGAAATGCCGAGGCCGTAGCCATCCGGTAACTGAACCGTACCATCCGGCAGGATGTGGACACCCCTCGCAGGGTCGTTGGAAATGAGCAGCGGGCCGTCCATATCCACATAATCCAGCTGCGGCAGTAATTGTGCAATGGCGGAGACGCCGACTGTGGTTTCTATCATGCACCCGCACATCACCTGCAGGCCTAGTTCCCGGGCCTTGGCAATCATCCTGAGGGCCGGTGTCAGCCCCCCGCATTTCATCAGCTTGATGTTGATGCCGTGGAAATGGCCCACGCACTTCTCCACGTCCTCCTCGCGGCGGCAGGCCTCGTCGGCAATCAGGGGCAGTGCGGATTTGGAATATATCTCCCGCATCCTGTACCAGTCGTCTGCATGCAGGGGCTGCTCGATGAAGAGGACGCCGAGTTCCTTGAGGCGGGGGGCATAGGCGATGGTCTGCTCGGCCGTCCAGGCGCAGTTCGCATCCACGGTGAACTTAGTGTCAGTGTGGCGGCGCAGTTCTGCCACGATATCGACATCCTGGGGCGTTCCGGCCATTTTTATCTTGTAGATGTCAAACTGCAAGGATTTCACCTTCTCGACCATCTTCTCCGGGTCGTCGATGCTAAGGGTATAGCTGGTCTTGGGCAAAGTGCCGGCCGTGGTTCCCCATATTTTGTGGCTGGGCAGGCGGCTCAGCTTCCCGTAGAGGTCGTGGGCGGCATTGTCGATGGCGCATTGGAGGAAGCTGAACCCTGCGAGGCTTGGGTTCAGGTAGGACCAGAAGTTGCCGGGGTTGTCGAGGGCATAGTCCTCGACAAGGGGGCGGATGGCTTCCGCCCTGGCAATCATTTCATCGCGGTCAACGCCGTAGTAGGCATGTTCAACGGCCTCTCCGTAGCCGCTTTTGCCGGCGGCGCTGAGTTCCACGATGAGCGATTTTCGCTGGTAGTAGGTTCCCCGGGAAATGGTGAAGGGTTCTTTCAGTTCCAGGGTGAGGGGATGCAGTGTAATTTTCATCGTCCAGTCTTTATCACGTTTTCAGTTCAATACACAAATTTATCCTCCATTCCCTGCCATTCCTCGAAGGCGGCCAGTGCCTCGGTCCGCATGAATTGGATGGCGGGGATTTGCCGGTCCGACGGCAGCTTGTCTATCTCGTGGTAGATGAACTGGTCGTCGAATCCGATGGCAGCGGCGTCTGCCTGGGTGCAGGCGTAGAAGACCTGGCGGGGCCTTGCCCAGTAGATGGCGCCGAGGCACATGGGGCAGGGTTCGCAGGTGGCGTAGAGTGTACAGTCATCCAGTTGGAAGTGCCCCAGCTGGCGGCAGGCATCGCGGATGGCGATGACTTCGGCATGGGCGGTGGGGTCGTTGGTCAGCAGGACCTTGTTGTTCCCCCGGCCTATGACCTGCCCGTCTTTTACAACAACTGCGCCAAAGGGGCCTCCTTCGCGCTGGCGCATGCCCTGGAAGGCCAGCCTGATGGCTTCCTGCATGAAGTGGTCGTGGTCCGGGTGTTTCATGGTCAACTGGTTTGTGGTCCGAATACAGGCTGCTCGCGCTGCTTATTGCATGGCCGCTTTTTTTGCGGGGCGAAGGTCTGATTTTTTTTGTATCGGGGTTAGGGGGGTGTAGGTTTTTTATTGGTATTTTTTGGAAGGTGGTGATTTGTGAAAAATGGCGCCGGCGCCGGCTTTGGGAAGGGATATACGGCGGACGGGGCGGGGCTGCCTTAGATCTGTTAGCACTCTGCTAATTTAGTTTTTTTCAAATAATTCCGGCTAAAAAATAATTCCCTCGAATCAGCCAAATGCCCTACATTCGTGTTCCCTAAACGCAAACAAACAATGCAACCAGTTTTTACCAACGACGCCATCATCCTCGGCCTGCTCCTCGCGCTGCTGGCCCTCGTGTTCCACACCAGCAAGCTCGCCGGCTGGCAAAAGTTCTACAGCATCGTCCCCAGTCTGCTGCTCTGCTACTTCCTGCCGGCCCTGCTGCACTGGCCCCTCGGGCTCATCGCCCCGGAGTGGTTCGACAACGGACTCATCGCCACCCTCCAGCAGCAGGGACACCAGCCGCCCGCCGGCCTCACCTTCAATGAAATGAAGACCTGGCTGGA
Source organism: Bacteroidota bacterium (assembly GCA_041159285.1). GTDB lineage: Bacteria > Bacteroidota > Bacteroidia > Chitinophagales > Saprospiraceae > UBA6168. The sequence continues at coordinate 5,710 of JBEAYO010000030.1, forward strand.
ATCCCAAGGCATCGCCGCCGAGGTGTACGAACCGCACTACCACGAAAGCAAGCTCTACACCGTGGCCACCCGTTACCTGTTGCCCGCCAGCCTCCTGCTGCTCTGCCTGGGCATCGACTTCAAAGGCATTATACAACTCGGCCCCAAAGCCGGCATCATGTTCCTCGCTGGAACCCTCGGCGTCATCCTCGGCGGGCCCTTCGCCCTGCTGCTGGTCACCAACGTACTGCCCGCCGACCTCATCCCCGCCGGCGGCGACGAGCTCTGGCAAGGCCTCTCCACGATCGCAGGCAGCTGGATCGGCGGCGGCGGCAACCAAACCGCCATGAAGGAGATCTTCCAGGTCAACGACACGCTCTTCGGCACCATGGTGGTCGTGGATGTCGTCGTGGCCAACATCTGGATGGCCTTCCTCCTGTACGGGGCCGGCCGCTCCCGGCAAATCGACAAGTTCTTCAGGGCCGACGACACGGCCATCGAAAACCTCAAGAACCGCATCTCCGCCTACCGCGACAGCATCACCCGCGTGGCCAGGACCAGCGACATGGTCATCATAGCCGGCGTGGCCTTCGGCGGCGTGGCTCTATCCCACTGGGTGGCGGACAGCATCGTGCCCTTCCTCAAGGACAACTACGGCGAGGCGCTCATCGCCGCCCGCCTGGAGTCGGTCATCAGCGGCTTTTTCTGGATCGTCATGATCGCCACCACGGCCGGGCTGCTGCTTTCCTTCACCAGGCTGCGAGAGCTGGAGGGGGTAGGTGCCTCCAACTGGGGCAGCGTCTTCATCTACGTGCTTGTGGCCGTCATCGGCATGCGCATGAACCTTCGCGAGGTGTTCGACAACATGGCCCTCTTCGCCGTCGGCATCGTCTGGATGCTCGTCCACGTCATCGTGCTGGTCATCACGGCCCGCCTCATCAAGGCGCCGTTCTTCTTCCTGGCCGTGGGCTCCCAGGCCAACATCGGCGGTGCCGCCTCCGCCCCGATCGTAGCCTCGGCGTTCAGTCCTTCCCTGGCCCCCGTGGGCGTGTTGCTCGCCGTGCTGGGCTATGCCCTGGGCACCTACGGCGGACTGGTCTGCGCATACCTCATGCAAATGGTCAGCGGTTGATGGCGGGATGCCTGGATGGGGGACAATGAACGCCAGTTTCCTAAAAATTGCGCGCGGAGGGCCCCGTACCAGGGGTTGTGTAAAAAGTCGCCGGGGCGCAGTGCCCCTCTTTGAAAAGGACGCGGGACGCAGTCCCGGGCCCAAAAAACCCCTGCCGGGCGGGGGGTTGGCTGCGCAAACCCGCGGCCGGGATGGGATTTTTAGGATGTTCGGCGGGCCTGCGGCCCGCCGAACATCCTTTCCGACGGCTGGGCAGCACCCGTGAAACAAACCACATGGGCTTTTGCACACCCCTTTCTCGAAAGGACACCCCGCAAAAGCGCATTTTGAAACAACCCCTAATTTTTCAATCAAGTGGCCAACAAAGGAACCTGGCATATCGCCATCGACACCGGCGGGACCTTCACCGACTGCATCGGCCAGAGCCCCCTGGGCGACATACTGCGCGCCAAGGTGCTCAGCAGCAGCTGCCTGCGCGGCACCCTGACCGCCAGACTGGGCCCAGCACGCTTCCGCTTTTCCCACAACTGGACCATCGACAGGGACATCTTCCGGGGATACACCTTGTCGCTCACCGGCAGTAAGACCAATGCCGGCATCCTTGTAAAATCCATTGATTTTCAAAAAAATACAATAACGCTCGACCAGGACATCCAGCCCGAAACCCTCCCGGTAGTGTTTGACCTGACAGCCGGCGAGGAGCCCCCCATCCTGGCGGCGCGCCTCATCACCGCCACCCCGCTGGACGAGCCGCTGCCACCCATGGAAATGCGGCTGGGCACCACCCGCGGCACCAATGCCCTGCTGGAGCAGAAAACCGCTACCACCGCCTTGGTCATCTCCCGTGGCTTCGGCGACCTCCCCGCCATCGGCACCCAACAGCGGCCACACCTCTTCCAGCTCGACATCCCGCAGCCGGCAAAACTCTGCACCCACGTCTTCGAAGTCCGCGAACGGCTGGATGCCAGGGGCCGGGTGCTAACGGCACTTAGCAGCCGCGAAGTCACCCGGATTGTCAACCTGGTGCGGGAATCCGGGGTGCAGTCAGTGGCCGTGGCCCTGATGCACGCCTGGCAAAACCCCGTCCACGAACTGAAAATCAAGGAGGCCCTGCTCAAGGCCGGCGAGCCGCGCTTCATTTCACTCTCCCACGAGCTCATGCCCGCCATCCGGCTGCTCCCCAGGAGCCAGACCGCCCTGGTGAACGCCGGCCTCGCCCCCATCCTCCGCGATTACCTGGACAACATCGCCCGAAGCCTGGGCAGCCAGGGGCAAGGAAACCCGGGCGGCAGCAGCCTCAAGGTCATGAGCAGCGCGGGCGGACTGATGCCCGCCGACAGCTTCCTGCCCAAGGACAGCCTCCTGAGCGGCCCTGCCGGAGGCGTCATCGGCACGGCCGCCATCGCCCGCCAATTGGGCTTCGGCAAGGTCATCGCCTTCGACATGGGTGGCACCAGCACCGACGCCGCCCGCTACGAGGCCGGCCAGCCCGACTACGAATACACCACCCGCATCGGCGCCATCGAGATGCTCTCCCCCTGCCTCTCCATCGAAACAGTGGCAGCCGGCGGAGGCTCCATCTGCTGCTTCGACGGCCACAAGCTGTGCGTCGGGCCTGAAAGCGCCGGCGCGCGCCCCGGCCCCGCCTGCTACGGTGCCGGTGGACCGCTGACCATGACGGACGTCAACCTCCTGCTCGGGAAACTCGACCCGCAGGCCATGGGCATCCCCGTGGATGCCGGCCTGGCCCGCAAAGCCCTGCTCGACATCCAGGCAGCCATCCAGCACAAAACCGGCATGAAATACCCCGAGCGCGAACTCCTCTCTGGATTTGAAAGAATAGCAGATGAAAAAATGGCCGAAGCCATCCGGAAAATTTCCATCGCCAAGGGCTTCGACCCCCGCGAGTACGCCCTGCTGGCCTTCGGCGGGGCAGGCGGACTGCACGCCTGCAGCCTGGCCGCCTTGCTGGACGTGGAAACCGTCATCCTCCCCTACGACGCCGGCCTGCTGAGCGCCTATGGCATCAGCCAGGCCGCCGTTGAGCAAACGGCCCACCGGCAAATCCTGCAGCGGCTCGCCGACTGCGAGCCGGCACTGCCCGCCCTGGCGGAACGACTGAGGGCGGAGGCCGCCGGCTCGCCTGCCCTGGCCGGCTATGCAGCCGATGAGATCCAACTGCTCAGCTGCAGGCTTTACCTCCGCTTCGAGGCCCAGGAGAGCTGTTTGGAGCTTGATTTCAAACAGGCGGAGACGGGCAGCCTTGCCGCGGCTTTTGAAAAAACATACCGCCAGCGCTATGGCTATTTCCCCACCTCCCGACACATCGAGGTGGAGAGCATGAAAGTCGTGGTGGCTGCCGGCCAGGGTGCCGGGGCTGCCAAGGCCGGACCGCGGCAAAGTAAACAGGCAACGGCAAAAACGTCCAATGGCCCCCTCCGTTGGGATGGTCTGCCCGTCGGCACCATGGCAGACGGCCCCGCCATCCTCCTCAATCCGCACGCCACCGCCTACCTCGCCGAAGGCTGGCAAATGGAAGTGGCGCCCGGCGCCAACCTCATCCTCCGGCGGCAAACCGACCCTGGCACCGGACCAAGCGCCGACACTCCACAGCTGCCCTCAGACACGACCAACCCGATTGAACTGGAGCTATTCACCAACCGCTTCGCCGGCATTGCCCGGGAAATGGGCGTGCGCCTCCAGCACTCGGCCTTCTCCGTCAACATCAGGGAACGACTGGATTTCTCCTGTGCCCTGCTCGACAACCGGGCCCGCCTGCTGGTCAACGCGCCGCATATCCCGGTGCACCTGGGCAGCCTTGGCATCTGCGCCCGCCTGTCCATGGAGCAACTGCCCCCCGGCCCTGGCGATGTCATCATCACCAACCACCCCAGGTACGGCGGCTCCCACCTGCCGGACGTGACACTGATCGCCCCTGTCCACGAACCCGGCCCTTCCGGCCGGCTCATCGGCTACGTCGTCAACCGGGCCCACCATGCGGAAATCGGCGGAAAAACCCCAGGCTCCATGCCCCCGGATGCCCGCAGCCTCGTGGAAGAGGGCGTGGTCATCCCACCGATGCTGCTCGTCAAAGGCGGCGTGCCGCAATGGGAGCAAATCAGCTCCCTGCTGACCGGAGCCCCCTGGCCCACCCGCTCCCTGCAGGAAAACCTCGCCGACATCGAGGCGGCCCTGGCCAGCCTGCGCACCGGAGCCGCGAAACTGCAGACACTGGCCGCTGTGCACGGACTGGAAAAAGTGCACCGCTACATGGACGCGCTCTGCCGCCATGCCGCGGATACCCTGTCAGTGGCCCTGCAACCCTTTGAAGGCCGGGAATTCGCCGCCACAGAGAAAATGGACGACGGCTCCCTGCTCGCTGTGTGCATCCGGATTGAAAAGGAGCGGGTCAAGATGGATTTTAATGGCACCTCCGGCCCACATCCCCACAACCTCAACGCCAATGTCTCTATCGTATACAGCACAGTGATGTACGTGCTGCGGCTGCTCTGCGGCAAGGACCTGCCGATGAACGAGGGCCTCATGACCAATGTGGCCGTCCGCCTGCCCGACAGCAGCTTCCTGCATCCCGGCTTCAGCGACGACCCGGCGCATTGCCCTGCCGTAGTGGGCGGCAACACGGAGGTCAGCCAGCGGCTGGCGGACACCCTGCTCAAGGCGCTGGCCCCCATGGCGCGCACCGCCTGCAGCCAGGGAACCATGAACAATTTCCTATTCGGGAACGAAAAATTCGGCTACTATGAAACCATCGGGGGAGGTGCCGGCGCCGGCGAGGGCTTCCTCGGCCGGAGTGCCGTGCACCAGCACATGACCAACACCAAAATCACCGACCCGGAGGAACTGGAATTCCGCTACCCGGTGTTGCTGCGGCGCTTCGCCATCCGGAAAGGCTCGGGAGGGAAGGGCAAATGGCAGGGAGGAGACGGCATCGTAAGGGAAATCGAATTCCTGGAGCCAGTGGACATGACCATCCTGGCACAGCACCGGCACACAGCACCTTACGGCCTGGAGGGGGGCAGGCCTGGCAAAAGGGGTAGGCAATACCTCATCACAAAAAAAGGGAAAGAATATATCCAGGGACAGCACAGCTGCCGCACGGCACCGGGAGACCGGGTTGTCATTGAAACGCCTGGCGGCGGCGGCTACGGCACCCCAGAATAAAAGCGGGGAGCCGCACTACTATTCCTCTTCATCGCCAGCTTCCTCATCCGGGAAAGAAGCGTCTTCATCGAAGCCGGCCGTCTTGATGCCAAGGCCCTGGAGCGCCTTTTCCGAGGCCATCTGCTCGGCGCTCTTCTTGTTGAAGTCATCGGCGGTGGCCACCTTCTGTCCATCTATCATCACGGCAACCTTGAAGCGGTCGCGCTTTTCAAACTTGTAGCGCGCCACCAGCTTATAGGAGACAGTCTGGCCGTTCTTCTGGCACCATTCCAGCAGCTGGCTCTTGTAGTTGTCATCGAAGCTCTCCAGCTCGTGCACATCCACGTAGTTGCGCAGGATTTTCCGGATGACAAAGACCCTGGTCTTGGAGTAGCCCTGTTCCAGGTAAACAGCTCCTACCAGGGCTTCCACCGCGTTGCCCAGCATGGAGCGGCTCAGCCGGGTCTGGCTGTAGTCCTGCAGCAGCATATCTAAGCCCATCTTGTCGCCTACCTTGTTCAGGGTGTTGCGCTTGACGATCTTGGAGCGCATCTTGGTCAGGAAGCCCTCGTTGGCATTGGGATACTTCTTGAACAAGTACTCCCCCACGATGGTGCCCAGCACGGCGTCGCCCAGAAACTCCAGGCGTTCGTTGTTCTGCATGGCATACGCCTTTTCGGAGGCGTTGGACTTGTGGGAAAAAGCAAGCTTGAAGATCATCAGGTCAGCGGGTGTAAAGCCCACCAACGGCCTGATTTTGCGGGCGAAGTCCCGCTCCTTGTGAAAATAACGATTGTAGAATCTTAAGATAAATCGCAGCAAAGTAACAATGATTTAAGCGCCCGTACAGCCAGGATAGACACCTGCCAGTAGCGTCGCAATAAATAAAACGCCTGAATATTCATTAAAAGACGAATGCTGTCAGCAGCGGCTGCGAAAATGGCACTGCCTGCCTGAAAAGCGGGGCAATGCGACATTGAGAGGCGAAGATTTTACAAAAAGCATGTCCTCCTGTTGACTTTGGGAGCTGGCTGGCAAGGGCACCATTTGAGCGGTAGGCTGACGGACCGAGGTCCGACAGGTGCCGGCAATTTTCTTTTGAGATAATCGCTCAAAAGAAAATTGTCTAAAAACGGTACGGCCCCTCACGCTTTCAAAACAATGCCCCTCGAAGCCAGGCTGCTTACATCACCTTGTTCTCAGTGTTTTTCGCGTCCGCGCAGTAAAGCGAAACGCCCTGATTAATAACGTCAAATGTGGCTTAGTGGTTCCGGGGGTGTGCCTTTATCAAGAGCAAGTTTCCTGCCACCTGCAGCGGCAGTCAGTACTTTTAGCCTTCATATTTTTTGATAATGACGGAGGCATTGTGACCTCCGAAGCCGAAGGTGTTGCTCAGCACGGCTCTTACCCCCCGATATTGGGGCTTATTGAAAGTAAGGTTGAGTCGGCTGTCGAACTCCGGGTCATCGGTAAAATGATTGATCGTGGGCGGAATGAATCCATGCTGGATGGCGAGGACGCCGGCAATAGCCTCCACGGCGCCAGCTGCACCGAGCAGGTGGCCCGTCATGGATTTGGTGGAGCTGATATTGAGGGCATAGGCATGCTCGCCAAACACCTTCTCGATGGCCTTGATCTCCGCTATGTCGCCCAGCGGCGTGGAAGTCCCGTGCACGTTGATATAGTCGATATCCGAGGGCTGCATATTGGCATCCGCCAGTGCCATTTTCATGACATTGGCCGCTCCGAGGCCCTCCGGATGGGGTGCCGTCAGGTGGTATGCGTCCGCAGTGGCGCCGGCGCCCACGACTTCTGCCAGGATGGGAGCTCCGCGGCGCAGGGCGTGCTCGAGTTCTTCCAGCACGAGTGCGCCGGCGCCTTCGCCGAGCACGAAGCCGTCGCGGTCGGCATCAAAGGGCCGCGAGGCCGTCAGCGGGTCCTCGTTCCGGGTGGAGAGCGCCTTCATGGCGCTGAAGCCGCCGAGTCCGATCTTGTTGATGGCTGCTTCGGAGCCACCGGCGACGATGACATCGTTTCTGCCCCAGCGGATGTAGTCGAAGGCAGCCATGACGGCATGGGTGGAAGAGGCACAGGCGGACACGATGGCGTAGTTGATGCCGCGGAAACCGTGGTTCATCGATATGTGTCCGGGTGCGATGTCGCTGATCATCTTGGGGATGAGAAAAGGGTTGTAGCGGGGGATGCCGTTGCCGAGGATGAAGGCTTCCACCTCCTGTTCCAGGGTGTTCATCCCGCCGATGCCGGAGGAGAAAATGACGCCCACGCGGTCGGGATCGAAATCAGAGGATTTGATGCCGGAGGCAGCGATGGCCTCGTCCGCAGAAACGATGGCATAGACGGCGAAGCGGTCGAGTTTCCGGACCTCCTTTTTCTCGATGAAGTCTTCCGGATTGAAATTCTTCACTTCGCAGGCGAACTGGGCCTTGAAGTGGGTGACATCAAAATAAGTAATCGGCCCCGCACCGCTGATGCCTTTTTCGAGTCCTTCCTTGTATGCTGCGGTGTTATTGCCAATTGGAGTGAGCGCTCCGAGGCCTGTTATGACAACCCTTCTCATGCTTTAGTTTTTAATCTTAATAGTGATGCTGCCGGGTGGCGGAAGGGCATGTATCCGGAAAAAAATACATGAAAAGTGGAAAATACATCCGTACCAGTTGGAAAACGACCGGTGCATCGGACAGATAAAGGAACAACCGGTTGTTTGGTCCGGCTTCCGGATGTTGAAATGCTACCTTCCGGCAGTGCCCGGAAGCTGCTGACTGGCAGCCCTGGAATCAAGACTGGAAACCAAAAGCCTTTTATGGCTTTTGGCTTCCTTTGTTTCAAACAGCGCCTTGAGCGCGCTGTAATCAGGACAACTGAGCCTCCAGATAGGAGACGGCTTGTCCGACAGTCTGGATTTTTTCTGCCTGGTCATCCGGAATGGAAATGTCAAATTCCTTTTCCAGTTCCATAATCAGTTCAACTGTATCGAGTGAATCTGCGCCGAGGTCGCTGGCGAAATTCGCATCCAGGGTTACCTCAGATGCCTCTACTCCCAATTTCTCTACAATAATCTTAGTTACTCTTTCTGTAATGTTCGACATGACAAACATTT
>JBEAYO010000031.1:0-14084 GCA_041159285.1 Bacteroidota bacterium
GTACTTTCTGAACCTCTTTTTTCAGCAGATTCTTTATTTTTTAGCGCAAATACCCATATATTGCTGTCTGTTAAGGGTGTAAGCCAGCATAAAAATGCATTATCGGAATCCGAGATGCGAGGTGTAGCGGGATAGCCTGCCGAAAGGAAGCTGCCAGGGGTAGAAGCGGGGAGTGGTCAGCCCTTTGCTATTGACAAATAAAATTAAGGAACTATGAAGACCAACTTCAACAACGGCTTTCCCCCTAAAAAGTCCATCAGCACCGTGCTCCAAGGCAGTAAACTGCATGCACTGTCAGTTCTCCTGCTGTTCATCATCTGCTTGTCCCCCCCTGGTCTGATGGCACAAGAGCCATCGGCCATCCTGGAAGTGCAAAGCACAGAGCAGGGCTTCCTGCTGCCGCGCATGACCAAGGCCCAGCGCGATGCGATTGCGAATCCCGCCACCGGGTTGATGATTTACAACACCGCCACCGGCTGCCTGGAAATCAACCACGGCAGCACCACCTCACCCGACTGGCAGTCGCTGGGCTGTCGGGGAACCATCGGATCCTTGAATTGTGCAGGCATGGTCATGTCCGGGTTCCTGGCGCCGGGTCAGCCGACGCCGGGGATATTTGCCACCATACCCTATACCGGCGGCAACGGTAGTTCGCACAACGGGCAGACAGTGAGCTCTACGGGCGTGACGGGCGTGACGGCTACGCTTGCTGCGGGAAGCTTTGCCAATGGCGATGGCACCCTCACTTACCTGCTCACCGGTGCTCCTGTTTCACCAGGCACGGTGAGCCTTGCGCTAAGCATCGGAGGGCAGAGCTGCACGCTGAACATAGCTGTTGACTGTGGTGCCTATGTGTCGCTCAACATCTGGAAAAAATTCATGTGCCACAACCTGGCCGCTGCCAACACGGCGGCCGACCCCTCCCAGCCGAGCTGGGAAATCATCGGCGGTTACTGGCAATGGGGCCGGAAAGGGCCGGACCCCTCGGTATGGCTGAACACGAACGATGCCAACTATGTACATGGCCCGACAGGCCCTGGTGCCGGAGAAGCCAATGATGGCTCCGTCTCGCCCTGGTCTACAACACTTGCTTCCAGCACGGCCTGGACAGATCAGAGCAAGACTGCCAATGATCCCTGCCCGGCTGGTTACCGTATCCCGACTTCCACCCAGATGGAAGGCGTTCGCAGCAACAACCCCCAGTCCTCTGTGGGAAGCTGGACCAGCGGCCCCATCAATTACAGCTCTGGCCGCTTCTTCGGGCCTGGGTTGTTCCTTCCGGCGTCTGGTTACAGGCTCAGCAGCAATGGCTCTGTATTCGACCGCGGTAAAATTGGCTACTATTGGACCAGCACTTCGGTGAGCAGTGACGTGGCCTGGATGCTTGCAGTTAATGAAACCAGCAGCAGCTCGGCGACACCACTGCGCAGGTTTGCGGGGACCCTACGGTGCATCTCAGAATGAGCCGTGTGAATGGGCCCAGGCAGTCTCAACGTCCTGAAATCCTCCTTCCGCCGCGGGTTGGACACTTCGCAAGCGGCTCTTTTGAGATGTGCTCAATTCTCTAACTAAAAAGGTCTTGGAAACTCACTTTCCCTCCAGCAGGTTCTTGGGAGGGGAGAGGAAAAAGCTGATCATTCCGACCATGGCGCCGGAAGGCCTGAGGTCGAAATCCTGCCGCAAGGGGATGTCCCGGGCCCTGGAATTGATATTGATGCCATATCCCAGCTTGAGTTGTACCCAAGCCCAGCCGCTGAGGTGCTGGTAATAGCTTCCCACGATGTCGAAATAGGATCGCTGGTAGTTGAATGGCGCGCGCTGCACCGGGTGTGGCAGGCCCTGTTGACCGGTTTGCGGGTTCAACAGCATGGAGTAGTTCTGGTTGTTGAGTTCCGTGCCCAGCTGGGCGATGCTGCGCTCGGAGAAATTATAGCGCACCTTGAAGCTGGAAGGGATGGTGAACTCGATGCCCCAGTGCTTGTTGAAGGTCTGGTTGTAGAAGCCGAAGGGGATGAAGTTGACGTCCTGGAAGTCCTTGCTTGCCACCACGCCCACGCCGTATTCCAATTTTTCATTTTTCTTGAACCCGAGTAGGGCGGCGGCCCGGTACACGGCGTAGCGCGCGCCCAGGTTGACGAACTGCTCGTAATCGCCTTGCCAGTTGGCGCTGAGTCGGAAGGAGGAGTAGAACCGGTGGTTGATGGGGTGGACAATCATGGCGGCGATGCCGGCGTTTTTCAGTCCGGTGTTGTCCAGGTGCCTGAAAAGGGGATAGTTCTCGGAGGATCGCTGGTTGAAATGGTATCGTTCCAGGGTATATTGAAAGCCGAGGATGATCTTTAGCTTTTCGGAGCGATAGAGGGGAGCCCGCAGGCGTACGTCGAAGAACTCGTTCCTCCTCACCTTACCGGCCACCTCGGTGGCAACGGGGCGCATCACGTAGTCGGGGTTGAAGGAATAGGTAAAGGAGATACCTTTTGCCGGGGCTCTGTTGATCACGCCGGGTGAGCAAAGCGCTGGCCTGGCCTCCTGCAGCGGTGGCGAGTCCAGCGGCACCTGGGCGCACAGGCTGGCAGCAAACAGGAAGCAGGCGATTAATAGCTGGCTGTGCTTACACATGATGCTTTTGTGGCAAGGGTTTTTTACCTGTATTTTTTGACAATTGCTGTTTTTTCTGCAAATTATGGCAACGTGGGCATAAAACCAAATTTGATATTGTTAAAGTATTTGAAAGCTGCGTTTTTGTTCCGGGGTATGGCTTTCGGTTGGCTGGTGGTTTTTGTAAAAAAAAATGTGTTATTTTGAATCTGGCTGGTTGATGGAAAAGCGCCTGTCTCATAAGCCATTGGTGCACGCTTGAAATTTGTTTCGTCGGTGTCGATCGACCCCGGAAAAGACGAGTCTGTCTCAAAAGCCCCGGCAGTCTGTACTGCCGGTGCCGATTGCTCCCCGGAAAGGGCGTCCGGCTGGCCGTAGTCCGGCCGAAGGTCCTGGAAATCCTCATTCTGCCGGCGTCGCTTTGCTCCCGGGAAGGGTGCACAGCGGCCTTCAGGCGCCAGCCCTCATCACAAAACAAAGACAGCAGCACATGGCAAGCATCGAAATACGCACTGCGCAGAATGTGAACATCACCTATGAACTCGCCACTTTGCGCGAGCGCTTCCTGTCCTTCTTTTTCGACCTCCTCATCTTTTATGGCATCTACCTGCTGACCCTCGCGATCCTGTTCAACCTCGCCGGAGCACTGCTGACCTCCTGGGGGGTGAATTTTCTCTTCATGATGCAGCTCGCAGGCTTCCTGGCTTATCACTTGCTTTCGGAAACGCTGGCTGAGGGGCAGAGCTGGGGGAAGAAGATCATGGACATCAAGGTCGTGAGGCTGGATGGACGAGAGCCGGGTCTGAACGACTACCTGCTGCGCAGCGCCTTCCTGATGCTGGATTTCGTGTTGTCGCTCGGCGTGCTGGGAGCAGTCCTCATTGGCTCCAGCCTGCGGCACCAGCGGCTTGGCGACCTGGCCGCCAACACTACCGTCATCCGAACCCGCAACCGGCTGCACCTTCAACTCAAGGACATTCTAAAGATACAAAGCCTGGATAATTACCAGCCCGCATACCCTGCCGTCCGTCAGCTGGGCGAGAAAGACCTGCTGCTGATAAAGGCCCTGTTGATCAGGAGCGAATCCTGGCCCAATGCCGCCCACGCCGAAGCAGTGGCAAAATTGGCAGCGCAACTAGCCCTGGATTTAAAAATCGAAGCGGTGCCGACAGATAAAACTGCTTTTTTGAAAACCCTTATCAGGGATTATATTGTTTTAACGAGGTGATTATTTCGAATCATGGACCATCATCTTCTTTCATGAAAAAATTGCCCATCCTCTTGCTTTTGCTGGCCGCGCCCTTCCTCCGGGCTCAGGAAGTCACCGTGTCGGAGCCCGTTTCTGTGCGCGAGGATTACGCCTACCACATCATTGGAGATGACCAGGGGCATGTGCTGCTGGTAAGGGACAAGCGCTCGCGATTTGAGGTGCAGGGCTACGACGCCCGCATGAAGCTGCATTGGGAAAAAGAAGTAGAGCTGGACAAAAAGAATCCTGAAATCATCAACGTGGCCAACCTGAACGGAAAGTTCTGCGTGCTGTATCACGGCAGGCAGCGGAACCAGCCGGTATTGAAGGCTGCCCGGTACAGCACGGCTGCCAACCTGCTCGATTCCGCCACCATCAAGGTGTTCGACCCCACTTTTTACACGCCGAACTTCCAGGTGGTCTTTTCCGAAAATGAACAAATAGCCTTGCTGTGGTACATTGAAAACCAGCGCGACATCACCGCGCTGGCCTTCGACATGCAGTCGATGAAACTGCTTTGGGAAAACACCTTTTCCCCCGAGCGGATCAGCCTGCTGCAGGACGAGTGGCACATGCTCGTCAGCAACGGGGGTGACATGTTCTTCATTTTGCTAAAGGAAAATGCCGGATCCCGCCAACGCGAGCATTTCATTGAGATTTTCGATTTTGGACCCAGCACCAATCAGCTGTTGCGCCGCTATGCAATTCCCCTTGGCAAATACCTGACTTACGACGTGCGCTTTTCATACGACAACCTCAACCGCGAGCTGAAGGCTGCCGGCTTTTTTACCGACGAGAATCCCTCTCGCGCAGAAGGGCTCTATTACCTGAGTATGGCCCCGGCCAATCCGGATGCCCTGCAATTGCATTTTCATCGCTTTGAAACAGATTTTATAGCCGTTCTGACGGAAAAGGAAAAGGTGAAGAACAAGGGACTGGCGGATGTGTCGGTGCAGGATGTCATCCATCGGCGCGACGGGGGAATCATCCTGGTGGGAGAGATGAACAAGGAGGTGCAGCGCGGCGTGTCCGCCACCAATTACTACAACCGCTCCAGCTTTCGCCCCATCATTGACTATTACTACGACGATGTGTTCTTAATTGCACTCCACCCCGACGGCAATATCCACTGGAAGAACATTCTGCACAAAAAGCAGTATTCCCAGGATGACGATGCCGCTTACTCTTCTTACTTTTTGGCTAAAACGCCATCCGCCATCCGCCTCATTTTTAATGACGAGATTAAGCAGGGCACCATGGTCAGTGAGTATGTGGTGCGGGCCAACGGCGATTACGACCGGCATGCCGTGATGAGTACGGAGCGCAAGGAACTGGGGCTCCGCTTCCGCTCGGGCGTTCAGATTTCTGCAACGGAGTTGATCATTCCCAGCGAGCGCCGCAATAAACTGAAACTGGTTCGCGTGAAGTATTGATTTTCCCATCGCTTGCCACCCGCGCGCAGTGCCCCTCTTTGAAAAGGGCTGCTCGGCGGGCCCCAGGCCCGCCGAGCACCCTTTCAGACGGCTGGGCAGCACCAGCGAAACAAACCGCATGGACTTTTGGAACAATCCTAACTTTTTTTGACAACGTGTAAAAAGATGCCTAATTGAACACCCTGCCTTGACAGGGCTTCAAAAATCCATACCCATCGAGAAAAAGAGCCGCGGACTCTGAATCGTCCTGGTTTCCACTCCCCAGGCGTAGTCCAGCCTTATGAAATAGCCGAACAGCAGCGTGCGGATGCCGGTGCCATAGCCGAAAATCACCGGGTCGCGGAAGTAATTGACTTTTATCGTGACGTTGCTGTTGGCATCCGTCCAGGTGTTCAGGGGGCTGGACTTGTTGAAGGGGCTGAGCCCTTCCCAGGCCGTGCCGGCGTCGAAAAAGGTCACCAATTGGAAGTTGCGCACGAAGTTGGAGGATGAGCGGCTGAAGAGATAGCGGAAGACCGGCATTCGGAACTCCGCATTGAACAGGGCGAAGGAATTGCCATTCCGGGCATTGAGCTGGAAGCCCCTGAGGTTGGTGGCCACTGCCCTGAAGGCGAAATCGTCGCTCTGCGGGAAGGGAATGTTCATGTCGAACCGGGGCAGCAGCCAGTTGTCGGTACCGCCGAGCATATACAGGATCTTTTCTTGTCCAAAGGAGGTTGCACCAGCCAGCCTGGTGGCGAAGACGGAGTACTTCAGCACGCGCTGGTAGTGGCGGAAGTCGGCTCCCAACACCGTCATGAAGCCGTCGTTTGCCTTAAAGCGGAAGTTTTCCCCCAGGTCTATCTGGAAGCCTTTGAGCAGTTCTGCGTATAGCTTGTAGCGGGTGCCGTTCTTGGTGTTCAGGGCAACGTCCAGGGTGTTGTCGAAGACGTATTCGCCGCGGATACCCAGGCGCTGGGAGCGCTGGTCTGGCATCTCCAGGGTGGACAGGTTGCTGGCCAGCTCCGTGGTCCTGTCGAAGCGGAGGGTGGCTGTTCCGCGCAGGCTGGTGAAGACATCCAGGGGGTAGCGAACCTGGTACTGCGCCAGCGAGATGTTGTTGTCATATTTGATGGGAGGCGGGGTGTTGTCGCGGGTGAAGCGCAGGCGCCGGTGATAGATGGCGTAGCGCTTATCGAGGCGTTTTTTGCGGTCGTTGAAAAACAGGAAGTACTCCGCCCCGTTGAAAGAGACCGGAATGCGCACGCCGCCTTCGAACTCATAGTCCTCGAGCAAGTCTTTGAAATTCGCCTTGAGCAGGATGCCTGGAGGCGGGTAGCCGAAGTCCTGGGGTACGCCTGCATAGCTGTTCAGGCCATCGAACAGCAGTGAATTGTCCATCTGCGTGGTGACCAAGTCGGTTCTGAACTTCAGCCGGTAGGGGATGATGCGGCTGGAGCGGAACTCCTGGAGTTGCCTGCGGCCGCTGTCTGCCTCTTCCGGCGCCTCGGGCCGGTACAGCAGGGCGGGTTGTTCGGCTTCGGGAGCTGCTGCCGGCTCGCCTGCTGCTTTCTCTTCCTCCGTGGTTTTTGTTTTGACAGTGACTTCCTCTTCGTCGAATTCACTTTGGAACAGGTAGTTGTCAATGTCTATTTTTCCGGTATCCTGCACGGGTGGCTGGGGAGGAAGGGGGGCTGGCTCTGTTTTTTCCTCCGGCACGTTTTTTTTCGGCTGTTCAGGCTGCGGCGAGGAGGCGCCAGCTTGAGGCGGCAGCAGCGACCTGCGGTGGATGGTTGGGCCGGGGATGGTCAACACCAGGGGGTTGAGCGTGCCGGTGAAGAGTTGCCAGGTGCCTTCGCGGAAGCTCATCTCTGCAAAGCGGTTGCTGCGGCGCGACTTGTGGTGTTCCCGGATGTTGCGGTCGTAGTTCGAAGTGGGGTGGTTGATGGCCCGCTGCTTGATGACAGTGTCCAGGCGGATCGAGTCGATTTGCGCCAGGGCAGCGCTGTCCAATTTGCTGGAGAGCAGGGAATCGGCGTTCAGGCGCAGTTCGGAGCCGTCTTTGAAATAGACAATTTGGTCCACGTGGTGGACATAATCTTTCAGGAAGCCGATTTGACGGTTGTAGATGCCGCTCTCCTCCGAGAGGAAGCCGAACCAGAGCGAGTCCAGGCTCACCGGCTGTCGCTCGTTGACGAAGGGGGTTCTGGTGATGCGGACCAGTTCGCCGGAGGAGCGGAAGCCGACCGAGTCGAGGTTGAGATAGAAGATGTCGAAATGGCGGGCCGGCATGACGGTGTCCGGAAAGACGGTGCGGTTGAGGGAATCGGGGCGGGAGGAGGCGAACAGGATGCCTCGTCCGCCGCGGATGCCGGAATATACGGCGTCGAGGTCGTCCCAGATGTCGTTGGTCAGCCTTTGGGACTGGCGGTTGAGGGTGTTGTAAAGGAAGAGGTCGGACTGGCCGCGGACGGCGGCGGAGAAGACCAGGTCATTGGGGTTGGCATAGTCCACGCTGTAAACGCGCTGGAAGTTGCCCGTCAGTTCCTCGGAGGTTTTCTTTTTGGTCAGGGTGTTGTACTTCATCAGTTTTGGCAGGTCGCGGCGCTCATAGAGGATGGCCAGTTCCGAGTTGTTGGGGTTCCAGGCGAGCAGGGGATAGTTGTAGTCGGTGGCCTGGATGGGATTTCGGAAGCCCTCCTTGAAAATCAGTTGTCGTTTGCCGGTGTTGAGGTCGTGCAGGAAGATGCGGGTGCGGCCGAGTTCATTCATGACGTAGGCCACGCGGGTGCCATCGGGGCTTATTTTTAGCTGGCTGATGGGGCTGTTGCGCTTGTTTTTGACCTTGATGCGTTCCTGGGAGGGTGGGTTCATCGAGCTCACTTCCATTTCATAGCGTTTTTGGAAGTAGTTGTACCAGTTTTCGGTGGTGTTGTAGTAGGAGCTGCCCAGCACGTAGAGGAAGCTGCTTTCCACATCGCGGTTGATGCGGGTTAGGTAGAGCAGGTTGGAGACGGTGGAGGAGCCGTAGTGGAGGCTGATGAAGTACCAGAGAGAGTGGCCGACCAGGGCGGGATGGGCCTCGGCCATGCTTTCCAGGTCTTCGTGTTGGCCGGACAGAAAGAGATCCCTGAGCTGGTTGTCGAGTTCGGAGTTCCAGCTTTCGCCGACGAAGGAGATAAGGCCGTCTTTGAACCATAGTGGGAGGTTCATCATGAGGGCGTTTTGGACGATTTCCTGGAGGTTGGAGCCGAAGAGCATGGCGTTGAGGTAAACAGAGGCAATTCCTTGCCGGATTTGCCGTCGCAGGTCGTTGTGGTCGCCGTTGAAATAGACAAACATCTTGTTGCCGACGATTTTGGTTTGTCCGCCGGTGTTGACGAAGGCCTCTTCGCTGCCGATATTGCTTTGCTTGAGGTCGGTGAGGTCGGTATATACAATAATCTCGATCTTGTCGTTCATGCGATACTCGAGGATGCCCTGTATGTCCTGGAAGTCGTATTCGGCAAGCAGTACGACGGTTTGTCCGATGAGTCGGCCCTCGCCGTACCAGTAGGTGATGAAGTTGCGGCTTTCGTATTGGGACCACTCCGCGAAGTCCTGGTGGAACTGCACCCTGTTCTTGCCGAATTCCGTCTGTGTGGTTTGGGCGGTCAGGCCAGTGGCGATGGCTTGAAGCAGTAAGAGTAGGTATAGATGGCGCATGGCGCGATGATTTTTAATGGTACAGCGGCTATTCTGTAAAGTTAAGGGATTCGGGGGATTTTTAAAACCGGGGATGGCATCAAAAAAACTGATGTTCTTTCCGGCGAGCGAGCTGTTGCCTTCCATGCAGGTTGCAAAAGCAATGAGAAGGCTTTTGGGTCGCTCCTATATATTTTAACGCTGGGGTTGTGAATGTGTTTTATGAAAAACGGTGGGTAAGATGAAATAGCCTCCCGGTTCTTTGGCCGCCATCAGCTATTTTTGAAAAAACAGCTTGCCCTCATCCATTATGCCCCAGATTTCAAGCAATCTGGTTTTGAGCACTGATTCCTGCGGCTGCCGGACAATGTCCCAGGACAGGACCGTGCAGTCGTCTTCAAGCCTCACTACTTTCTCCGGGGAGGAGGCGATTTGCAGAATGGCCTCCCGCTCGCAGCGATTCTTGTCAAAACCGGGTCTGTCGGCATTTGTGAAGATAAAGAGCACCGCCATCAACAAGGGGACATACCAGTATTGTTGCCTGTGCGGTAAGTTTTTCAATATAAACAAAGACGTTTTGCCAAAAACAAACATCAAGCCCAGTGTGACAGGCAGGATGGTGTCATACCGAAGGACGTAAGGACGATAGCTGCGGTAGCCGCCGAGAGGCAGCAGCAGGATGTACACCAGCGCAAACAAGCCGATCCATTTTAATAGCCGCAATATTATTTCGCCTTCCGGACTCCTGAGTTTATATCGGATAATCCATGTGTTGATGCCCAGGGTAACAAGCAAAACAGGGAAACCCAGTTTGGTGGTGAGCAGTTTAGACAGCCCTTGCGGCAACCTCGCATACAAGGCCGACAAGGGCATTCTGCTGTCATCGTTCATGGCGTTGTAAGTCCCGAGGTAGAGGGAGTATGCCGAAAAAACACAAAGGGGCAACAGGTAGAGGTAGTACTCTGCAGGTATCTGCCGAATGGCGGATATGAGCTTTGAAAAGATGGCCTGTCCATTTGGCTGTTTCAGCTTTTCATGGAAGTAACTGGCACAGATCAGCAAGCCGACAACGAGGGAAATGCCGGGGTTCAGCGGGCCGCTGAGGCTGGAAACCAGGGCCAGCGGTATCCAGCCATACTTCAGGTATTTTAACTCCGTGCCGTTCATGTGTTTAAGGTACAGCGGAATGAAGTAGATGAGCAGCAGGAGGGCTGGCAGCGCATAGAAGAAGATATAGGTGGTTGCCGGGTCAATGATTCCCATGTGGCTCCGGTAGCCGTTGGTCTGGAACAAGGGGGTGATAATCAAGGCTGCCAGCAGGAATTGTGGTCTGTAAATGCCTCCTGCTATGAAGAACGCCATCAGCATCGTGAGGGCGACCTGTATGGCCGTCTTTGCCAGCGCGCATGCCAGGTAGGCGCTGTCAACGGGGTTTGTAAAGTGTTGCAGGAAAGACGGGACGTGATGGAAATACTTGTGGAAACTCCAGTGGCTGAAAAAGCGGTTGGGGCTGAGATAAGTGATGTTTTCTTTGATGGCCACTATTCCCAGGGGGTTGTCCAGGATTAGTTTTACGCCGTCCTCCGGCACTATCAATTCTGCCATGTCGCCGTCAAAGGGCATGTGATAGTGCTGCAGGAATGAATAGGCAATGTCGGCCACCAACAGGGCTATCAGTAGTACCTTGAATGTTTTTTTCATTGGCGTTGGCTGCAAACCCCTGTTTTTGTTTTTCGTCGGCGCTTTTAGTTTTTCGCCCGGCGCAACAAATCTAAGAAAGTAAGGCGGGACTTTTGCCCCTCCTTGCTGAGCTTATATTCTTACTTTTGCCGCGCTTTTAAAAAAAAAGTAACTGTTCAGCCACCCTTGTAGATGCCGCTGGCCTTCTGGAAAGGGCGCGGGGAAGGGGTTTTCAGGGCGGGGGGGGGGGGGGGGGCGGGGCGGCCCCGCCCCCCCCCGCCCTTTCCGGAAAATAAGCAGCAAGGGTGAACAGTTACAAAAAAAACTAAAACAATCCACCATGTCTGCCACCGTTGCCAGCCTGAACTTCAACATGTTCCGCGAAAACACCTACATTCTCTTCGACGAGACAAGGGAATGCATCATCATAGACCCCGGCTGCTACGAAGCACACGAGCGAATAGAACTCAGCCAGTTCATCAGTGACAACCAGCTGGTGCCGGTGCGCCTGCTCAACACCCATTGCCACATCGACCACGTCTTCGGCAACAAGTTCGTGGCCGACACCTGGGGCCTGCAACTCGAAATCCACCGCGGAGAACTCCCCGTGCTGGCAGCCTACCCGGAAGTGGGACGCCTCTACGGCATCTCCGTGGAGCACGAGTCTCCCTCGCCGGGCTGCTTCATCGAAGAAGGCGACATCATCCGCTTTGGCAATACCCAACTGGAAGCCATCCTGACCCCGGGGCACTCGCCCGCCAGCCTTTCCTTCTTCTGCCGGGAGGACCAGTTCCTCATCGCCGGCGATGTCCTCTTCAGAGAAAGCATTGGCCGCACGGACCTTCCGGGCGGTGACTACGACACGCTGATCGCCAGCATCAAGGACAAGCTGTTTCTCCTGGGGAACGATGTGAAGGTTTATCCGGGCCACGGCGCCCCTACCACCATCGGGTACGAGCGGCTCTTCAATCCGTTTATCAATTAGATTTGTTGCGAAGGAGGGCTCAATTATCGTTTTTGCGCAACTTCAATTTCCCATAGTTCATGCGGGCTGTAATAGTGCCGCGCGCCTGCTCGGCACCCTCGTGGCCTTTCAGTTCCAGCGAAGTATTCTTTTCCCGTTCAAGCACCACCTGTATGCCGGAAGGATAGTCGGCCTCCAGGTAATTCCCGGACAGGTCGAGCGAATAGGCGGCGCCTGCCGCCAGCCCAACCTTGATGCCCGCGTAGTTTCCCGTGAGGCTGAGGCTGGGGAAGCCCGCCTGCAGCTCGTCGATGCTCACGTCTCCATAGTTGGTGTCGAAGCTGCCACCTTTCCGCAACTTCTCCAGGTGGAAGTCGGTGTATCTCCCCACCGCCGACACATGGCCGGCCTGGTCCACATGGAAGTCGCCGAACTGGCTTTCGCACTGCAGGCTGTTGGCTTCATGGATGTAGTAGTTGTCGTAACGGGAGTTGGAGACGATGCGGCCGGCCTTGTCCACGTCCACCGTGGAATAGCGTGTGGTGGCATTCAGGTACTCCACGTCGTCGAAGTTGACCTTGCTGTAGGAGACCTCCGCCCTGGTGTCTCCGGCCTTCACGACCGTGCCGTTGCCGTAGCCGAGGTCCACCTGCAGGTTGCCGCCGACGCCTTCCAGCCGGAAGTTGCCGTATTTGACAGCCACGGATGCCTTCCCGCCGAGAGGGGCCACGAAGGCGTCGCCGTACTTGTTGGAGAGTTCCAGGGATCCGCCTTTCGGCATGTGGACCAGGTAGTTGATTTTGAAATCAGATTTGGAGCCGCCGAATATATAGATGCCCCAGTCCCACCAGGACGGGTTCTGGCTCTCTATGATCGTCTCTGCCCTCACGAGCTGCTCGGCTTCCGAGAAAGCGATGGTGATGCGGTCGAAGACATCCCGGGCGTCCGACTCGTCGTTGGCGTTGACCAGGATGGTGACGTCGATTTTCACCTGGTTCTTGTTCCAGGTCTTCACGTCCACCTTGCCGTATTTGTTGGTCAGGCTGACGGTCCCGTTGGCGGCCACGGAGAATTCCCGGCTCACCACTTTGGAGAATTCCTTTTTCAAAAAAAGCGATGGGATAGGCGGTGCGAAGGTAGTATCTGCGGCTTTTGCGTATTGCATCGGCAACAGGAGGCACCATGCCAGCAGCAGGGCGGCCGGCAGTGGCCAGGAGCTGTTGAAGTCAGAGGCTGATTTCATTATTATTGGATTTTTGATGCAGGGATTTGAAGGCATCCACGCTCCGCTGCACCTGTTCGAGAATTTCAATTCTGGTTTTATAGTTGTTGATCATGGCCTCCACGATGCGGGAGGCCGCTTGTGGGGGAGCGGTCTGAAGATCACTCAGCAATTGCTGGTACAGGGTGTCAAGTTTCTGAAGGTCTTGTTGGACCAGGGCACGCTCCTGCAGTCCGGCGAGTCTGGAGATGCCGTTGGAAATCTGTCGCTGGTAGTATTTTTCAACTTCGGCATATTCCGGGTAAACGGCTGCCAGGGTATGTGCCGGTGCATTGCGTCGGGCCAGGAAAGTGCCGATGGCGAAGCCGGCGGTGAGCAGGATGACGGCAGCGGCGGCAGGGCGCAGGTATTGGCGCCATGCTGCGGTCCGGACCTTCAGGGCGGGTGCTGTCGTTTCCTTAGGGCTGCCTGCATCCAGTTGCTGTGAAATGGCGGACCAGAGATGTTCCGGTGGGGGCTTGAGGTCGAAGGCCTCCCGGTTTTTCTTGATGAATTGTTCCAGGTTATCCATGTCGGTCGGGTTTGAGTTCTGTGTTATCGGTTGTTCACTGGAGCAACTCCCTTCCCTTGAGCAGATCCCGGAGCATTTTCCGGGCGCGGCTGTACTGGGATTTGGAGGTTGACTCGGTGATGTGGAGGATCTGGGCGATTTCCTGGTGGTCGTAGCCCTCCATGAGGTAGAGGGAGAGGACCACGCGGCAGCCGTCGGGCAGTTGTTGAATGGCCTGGCGGATGCTGTCCACATCGAGTTGCAGGGGTTCGGTTTCTGGTTCCGGCAGTTGCTGCTGCAAATGGTCGTCTAGGTTTTCGAAGTTCAGTTTCCTTTTTTGGAGGAAGTTAATGCAATTGTTGACGACGATGCGGCGGATCCAGGCGCCGATGGAGGCTTCCTGCCGGAAGCTGTCCAGTTTTGAAAAAACATCCACGAAGGACTGCTGGAGGAGGTCTTCGGCGTCCGGCTCGCTGTTGAGGAGGCGGAGGCAGAGGTTGTACATGCGCCTGGCATACAGCTGGTACAGCTGGAACTGTGCCTGTCGGTCTGCCTGCCTGCATCGCTCGATGATCTCCAGATGGGTATTGCCGTAGTCCAAGTTGCGGTGGTTTTTCAATGGACCTGCTGTGATTCAAGTCTGATACTAAAGACAGCTTTTTTTAATAAGGGTTGCTGACAGGTGCCTCAAAAGACCCATTTGGCGAGGCACCTTCTAGCAAAAG
>JBEAYO010000032.1:0-13832 GCA_041159285.1 Bacteroidota bacterium
TAGGCGCGCCGCCGACCGCACTTTCCGGGAGGCAAGCAACATCTGCAAGGGGTGCTAAACAGTTACAACAATCAAATAAATATAGCGCATGAAGACACCAAAATCCAACGATAAGGGGGGTGAGATAAGCCGGCAGGAAGTGCTGCGGCCCTACGCCGAACAGCAATACGCGACAGAGCTGGCAGCCCTCGCAGCAGCAGATGACAAACCCCGCCCGGAAAACTGGCACCTGTCACCCCAGGCCGTCCTCACCTACCTGCTCGGCGGAAAACTCAAGGACGGCACCGACATCGAGCCCAAATACTATGGCAACCGGCGCATCATGGAAATCGCCGTCTCCACCCTGGCCACCGACCGCTCCCTGCTGCTGCTTGGCATCCCCGGCACCGCCAAGACCTGGGTCTCAGAACACATAGCCGCCGCCATCTCCGGCGACTCCACCCTGCTGGTGCAGGGGACCGCCGGCATGAGCGAAGAGGCGCTGCGCTACGGCTGGAACTACGCCCGACTCATCGCCGAAGGCCCCTCCGAACAGGCCCTCGTGCCCAGCCCGGTGATGAACGCCATGCGAGAAGGGAAAATCGCGCGCATAGAAGAGCTCACCCGCATCCCCTCCGACGTGCAGGATGCCCTCATCACCTTGTTATCGGAAAAAATGCTCCCCATACCGGAACTGGGCACTGCCGTGCAGGCCCTGCGGGGGTTCAACGTCATCGCCACCGCCAACGACCGCGACCGGGGCGTCAACGAGCTGTCCAGCGCCTTGCGCCGCCGCTTCAACATCGTCGTCATGCCCATGCCTGAAACCCAGGAAGAAGAGGTAAATATTGTGAAGAGCAGGGTGGAAAAATCAGGGGCTGTTCTCGGACTTCCCGCCTCCTCCATCCCGCTGTCCGAGATCCAACGCCTGGTGACCATTTTCAGGGAATTGCGGAATGGCCGCACGGAGGACGGCCGCACCCGACTCAAGGTGCCGGGCAGCACCCTCAGTGCGGCCGAGGCTATATCGGTGCTGCAGAACGGGCAGGCCATGGCCGTCCACTTCGGCGACGGCATGCTCAATGCCCGGGACCTAGCCGCGGCCATGACCGGCGCCATCGTGAAGGACCCGGCGCAGGACAAGACCATCTGGCTGGAATACCTGGAGACTGTAATAAAAGAACGGAAGGGTTGGTCGGATTTGTACAAGGCCTGCAGGGAGCTCGTTTGAGCCGACACGGTGCATCAGCCTTCGGCGGCCAGGTCGTTCAGGAACTGCTCCAGGTGATGGTTGAACACATCGGGGTACTCCATCATCGGCGCATGTCCGCACTGATCGAGCATCACCAGCCTGGAGTTCTTTATCAGGGCATGGAATTCCTCCCCGACGAAGGCCGGTGTGACATTGTCGTCTTTTCCCCAGATGATAAGGGTGGGAGCCGCTATCTGCTGGAGCCTGTCGCGCAGGTTATGTCGGATGGCCGACTTGGCCATCGCGATCACGCGGATGGCCTTGTTGCGGTCGTTGACGGTGTCGAACACCTCGTCCACCAATTCCTTGGTAGCCACGGCCGGGTTGTAGAAAGTCGTCTCCGTCTTGCTTTTGATGTATTCGTAATCGCCGCGCTTTGGGAAGGAACTTCCCATGGCGTTTTCAAAGAGTCCGGAGCTGCCGGTGAGGATGACAGAGGCAATTCTTTCCGGATTGGACAGTGCGTAGAGCAGGGCGATGTGGCCGCCGAGGGAGTTTCCGAGCACGTTCACCTGCTCGTAACCTTTGGTTTTTACAAATTGCTGGACGTGTTCGACGAGCCCGGCTACCGACACCTTTCTCAGCGGCATGTCGAAGATGGGCAGTATGGGTACCACCACATTGTAGGAATTGCTGAAGTGCCGGAGTATGCCATCGAAGTTGCTCAGTGCCCCGAATAGTCCATGGAGCAGCAACAGGTTTCTGGGCCCCCCTTTTGTCTCGATGTACCTGAACCCAGCTTCTTCAATAACCGGATAATTCATTGCGTGTTAGTTGTTACAATTTAGTGGCGCCAATGCCGCCTTCGGCTGTTTTTTGAAAGCCATTTATTACGCAAAGCAATGAAAAAAATACCGCTCTTTAAAATATTCTTTTTTTTAGGGGAAAAAGCAGGGGATTACACCGGAGGCCAGCTGTCTTCTGTGCGTCGTTTTTTTCATTTATTATATTGAAAACCAATATCTTATTAAATGTTACACTTTTTAGCCAATACTTTTCCACCGCTTTTCCACATACTTTTCCACATTTGTTAACTACTTACAATAAAAGTTATTTAAATACATAATGTGCGGGGATTTTGGAAAGCGGGGTTTTTCTGGTTTGGTTCGTTAAAGGAAGCGCGGAAGGCAGCGGAAGGAAAGCCCTGGAGGGGCTGGGTGTTCAATTGGCATGATGCTGCCGAAAATTGAAGAAGACAAATAGTTCGGCGCGCTGTACCTTGGGTACTTGCTATTATCCAAGTCCCTAAGGTGCAGCGCACCGCAATATTTGTAGCTTGTGCCCCCCATGCAAGTAACTACCGTTCCAGCAAGTGTTGAGCGCAGCGGCACTTGCGGCGATATGAACGATGTCAAAGGATTTACATGCTTGAACAGCAGTCTTTCTGGCAGGAGTATTTCGCTATTCACAAAGACTTACAAGTTTTTTAACAAGCATAAGGTCTTTAATTTGGCAGCAAGTGCCGCTACGCTACACACTTGCTGAAACCGGGGTCTTTCGAAAAAAGTTGTCGCCTTTATCGAAGTGCTCAATAAACTTGGTACAACTGGTGCCAGACCTAAAACCTGCCCGATGCTGGATTAGAAAACATTTCGTCTGCTTTTGCCTGTTTTTTCTTATTTTTTTAAACAAAAACCAATACTTACCAACATTTTTATCAACAAATTCAAATTTCAGGGCCACTTTATAATTAATCACATAATTCTAATAATCAATAATTTAAATTTTTAAATTAAAAATAATACAAAAAAGAATCAAGTAATTAACATAGTTATCAACATACTTGTGAATTACCTGGATTTTAACTGGTAAACCACGTTCAGCACGGCGGCCAGTAATACCAGTGCCACGGCCTGATGCACCGCCCCCCAGAACACGGGGATGCGGCCGATGCTGTTGACGATAGTCACCACGCCCAGCAGGAATTGTATCCCCAGCACAGCGGCCATGACCATGCCGCCGGCCTTTAGCCTGGCAGAGCCCCCGCTGCTCTTCAGCCGCAGGAAAAAAAACAGCACCAGCG
Organism: Bacteroidota bacterium; assembly: GCA_041159285.1. Classification (GTDB taxonomy): domain Bacteria; phylum Bacteroidota; class Bacteroidia; order Chitinophagales; family Saprospiraceae; genus UBA6168. The sequence goes on from JBEAYO010000032.1 coordinate 3,255, forward strand.
CCGCCAGCAGCCAGGCGGTGCCGCGGTGCAGCAACTGCACCACCGCCTTCACAAAGGCATCCTGCTCGTAATCTATCAGCTCCACGCCGCCAGCGGAGGACAGTATGCCCGCGAAACGTCCCCATTCCACGAACATGGGGAAGTGCGGATGCACCAGTCCGGCGCGCATGCCGGCCATCAGCCCCCCAAAGAGGATCTGCACGAACAACACCAGCAGCACGACCTGCCCCAACCGCCTGTGGGCCGCCAGGTGCCCGTCCAGGGGTTCCGGCTGCCGCGCCTTCAGCCAGGTCCATAACAGGTAACCGAAGAGCGTGGTGGCGATGCCGAGGTGGATGATGAGCTTGTAGGCGCTGACCCAGGTGCGGTTGTCGGCGTTGAGGCCGCTGGCCACCATGACCCAGCCGAACACTGCCGCCAGGGAGGCAAGCAGGATGACGATGCCGAGGCGCCTGAGCAGCCAGGGGGGCAGCATCTTTTTCCATAGGAAGTAGAAGAACGGGAGGGCGAAGACGAGGCCCATCAGGCGGGCCCAGAGCCGGTGGAAGTATTCCCAGAAGAAGATGACCTTGAACTCGCCGAGGGTCATGTCGGCATGGAGCGCTTCATATTGCTTCCGGGCGGCTTCCTTGTACTTGTCGAAGGCCTCCAGCCATTCCTGGTGGTTCAGTGGCGGCAGGGTGCCCTGTATGACGGCCCACTCGGTGATAGAGAGGCCGGAGTCGGTGAGGCGGGTGACGCCGCCGATGACGACCTGCAGGAAGACCATGACGAGGCCGATGAGGAGCCAGGTTAGGACGGATTTGTTCATTACGAGTTATGAGTTATGAGTTATGAGTTATGAGTTATGAGTTATGGGTTGACTTGTCGTGAAATATGTTTTCTGTAAAGGGTGATGTGGAAGGTGGCATCAGACAAGTTTTGAGTTGTGAGTGGAAAAATTTGGTTAGGGGTGCAAAACTAAGATGTTTATGAAACAGCGTTCATCGGCTTCTGTTTGAAAATGGGAAAGGATGTTTGCAGCAGAGCTGACAGACTTATCCTAAAAAGCCAGGGCATTCAACAGGGCCTGTGAGCATTGGCTGCCTAAAACTCAAGGTCACAAGCATAGTTGAGAGCTTCATCCGGCGAACCCCTGCTTCTCTGAAAAACTACCGTTTGGGCAAGTGTTGGCGCTGCCGCAACTGCACCCATACCATAGCCCCGGAAAAGTCAGCGCGGCGGCCCTTTGGGCCCGCCATACTGACTCCCACGTGGGGCGAGCTTTGCCCGCTCCACGAGGGGAAAGAAAAAGGCGCTGCACCACGCGCCGCATTCCCAATGTAAAATATCGCCTTTGCCTCACCTGTGCCCACGACCCCGGAAAAGTCAGCGCGGCGAGCCCCAAGGCCCGCCGCGCTGGCTAACCTCCTCCCCCCGGCTGGCGGGCGGAGCTTTCAACGCGAACAGCCCCTTTAAAAAAAAACAGCAACACAGCTGAAAACTAAATTGTTTCATCCCTGGAAGTCCACGAAAACACCCTTCCTATTATCTTTAATAAATTAATTTTTTTTAAAAAAGAAAAAATGCGGTTGTTATTAAGGGTGTTGATTTGTGGACAAAAAAATCCCGGTTTCTTTTGGAATTAATAACCCTTTAAAAAACGCCTTCTTTTCCACAGCTCTTCCACATCTGAAAGCGGCTCAATCCAGGGAATCCGGTTCTTTATTCACATGGTGTAGAAAACCCGACGGGGGATATTTTTTAGTTCCCGGGTATTTTGATAACTGTCGGGTGGGTGTAGAGAAGAGAGATGTAGTTCACAGTTTTTTGGCAAATGTGTAAATAGTATTGCTTTTATTACACTTATCGTGGGGATAACTGTTCAAAAAGCACCCGTTTTTCAACAGATTTTCCCACGGCAAGTGTTGGGATTGTATTATTGCAACGTTTTGTCATTCAATTTTTTACATAAATATTTTTATATAAGTGTTGGCAACGGTTTTATGGTTTTTGATACTTTTTGTTTTTTACAGGTAAAAATCCCCGCAGAATTGCTATCTTCAAGCGCTGTAAGCACACCTATTATAATATAACAACAAATGTGTGGACGCTTTTCATTAGCCACCACCAAGGCAAAGCTGCAACAGCAGCTGCCATTCGTGGAGATTGAAGCCGAGCCAAAGGCCAGCTACAATATTGCTCCCACCCAGCAGGCACTCGTGGTCACCAATGAGAAACCCCTCCACTTACAGTACCTCTCCTGGGGGCTGGTGCCCTACTGGTCCAATGACGACAGCAAACAAAGCCACCTCATCAACGCGAGGCGCGAGGGTATAGAGTCAAAACCATCCTTCCGCATTCCCCTGCGTCAGCACCGTTGCCTCGTACCGGCTGACAGCTTTTACGAGTGGCGGCGCGAGGGGACTCAGAAGATTCCCTACCGCATCTTGTTGAACAGCGGCGACTTGCTGCTCTTTGCCGGCATCTGGGATATTTGGAGCGGTGTCGGCACTCCTCTTAAATCCTTTTCTATCATCACCTCCGATGCCAATGCCGATGTCGCCACCCTGCACAACAGGATGCCGGTGTTTCTGTCCAGTCCCGAGGATCAGCGCCGCTGGCTGGAAACTAACGACCTGGACGAGCTGCTTCAGCTCATCGAGCAACCGGCGGAGGGTTTGCTCTCCATGTACCGCGTCTCTGATGAATTGAATTCTCCCTTTCAAAACTTCCCCGGACTGCACGCACCCGTGCCGGAACCGCCAACCTTGTTCTGAGGGTACAAATGTTGGGCCTCTCCGAGGCCGGGGGCTGGCATCGGCGCCGTTGCCACCTATGTTAGACCTTTCCGAGGCCGGTTAGCACGGCGGGTGCATAGCCTGCTTTGTCCGGGATTGTATAAAAAGTCACCGGATTGCACAGTGCCTCTATTTGAAAAGGATGCAAGGCTCTCTCAAAACCCCAGCCATTCGTTCCGTCGGCACCGATTGTTCTCTGGAAAGGGCGTTTGGCGGCGCGCCCGAGCGCGCCGCCGAACCCCGCCCCCTTTCAGGGAGGCCAGCCGCCTTTGAAATAGCTGTTAAAATTTTATAAAATAAATCACATATAATATTTATAAATAAAATCTGCCATCTTTCATCTTGAATAAAATTCCCATAAATTTATTCCCTGCAATTAAAAAAGATTTCACCCAACCCGGACAAGCCTGCCACAAAACCTGCCAACGCAAAGAACCAAAATGGAAACAAATGCTGGTAAAGACTTACTCCGCCGCCGTGCACGGCACAAACCATCACCGTGGAAGTCAATGCAGGTGGGCAACCCTCAGGTACAGGACCCTACTACTTCATGGTCGGGCTGCCAGACGTCGCCGTGAAAGAAGGATTCCAAAGAATAGAATCCGCTATCAAGAGCAGCCAGTACCAGATGATGCGGATTAAGATGGTCGTCAACCTCGCCCCCGCCGACCTCCGCAAAGAAGGCTCCGCCTATGACCTCCCCATCGCCGTCGGCATCCTCGCCGCCACTGAGCAAATCTACAACCGGGACATCGGCCGCTACCTCATGATGGGCGAACTCTCCCTCGACGGCAGCCTCCGCCCCATCAAGGGCGCCCTGCCCATCGCCATACAAGCCCGCGCAGAACGCTTCCGCGGCATCCTCCTGCCCCGGCAAAACGCCCGTGAGGCCGCCATCGTCAGCAACTTGGAGGTTTATGGCGTCAACAACCTGCTCGAAGCTGTGGATTTTCTAAACGGTAGGAAAAATCTGTCGCCGGTGGTCGTGGACACCCGCCAGGAGTTCATAGAAAACAGGGAGGTCTTCAACGTGGATTTTTCAGACGTGAAAGGCCAGGAAAATGTGAAAAGGGCCCTGGAAATCGCCGCCGCAGGCGGGCACAACGCCATCCTGATCGGACCACCGGGCGCCGGCAAGACCATGCTGGCCAGCCGAATGCCCACCATCCTGCCGCCCCTGTCACTCTTCGAAGCCCTGGAAACCACGAAGATCCACTCCGTGTCGGGCATCCTGCCGGCGGATTCCTCCCTGGTGGCCAACCGCCCCTTTCGCTCCCCGCACCACACGATCAGCGACGTGGCCCTGGTGGGCGGAGGCTCCATCCCCATGCCCGGGGAAATCTCCCTGGCCCACAACGGGGTACTGTTCCTGGATGAACTGCCGGAATTCAAGCGCTCTGTGCTGGAGGTAATGCGCCAACCCATGGAGGAGCGGAAGGTGACCATCTCGCGGGCAAAGGTGTCGATAGACTATCCGGCGAACTTCATGCTAATCGCCTCTATGAACCCTTGCCCTTGCGGCTACTACAACCACCCCACCAAGCCCTGCGTCTGCGGCCCCGGCGTGGTGAAGCGCTATCTGAGCAAGATATCCGGCCCCTTGCTCGACCGCATTGACCTGCACGTGGAGGTGACACCAGTCTCTTATGAGGAGCTTTCCAGGTATGAAATCAGCGCGCGCAGCAGCAAGGACATATCGGCGGCGGTCATCAAGGCTAGGGAGATACAGGAGGCGCGCTTCAAGGAGTACAAGGGTATTTTCTGCAATGCCCAGATGCCCGGACGCCTGGTCCGGGAGGTCTGCCAGCTGAACACGGCGGGAACTGCCCTGCTGAAAAGGGCCATGGAGGTACAAAAATTGTCTGCCCGCGCCTACGACCGCATTTTAAAGGTCGCCCGCACCAGTGCCGACCTTGCCTGCAGCGAGCACATCGGCACGGAGCACATCGCAGAGGCCATCCAATACCGGAGCCTGGACCGGGAGGGCTGGGCCGGCTGATGGCCAGGCCTCAATACCTGTCGCCGAAGGCGCCGAAGTACGCGGCACCCAGCAAAGCAGTGTGCGGATAGGTGATGAGGTGGACCGGGGTGGCCTCCAGCAGGGGACGAAGCCGGCCCACCTGGAAGAAATATTCCAGGAACAGCTCCTGCAAGTCGGGCGTCCAGACCTTTGGCGGAATGCCGCCGCCGATGAACAGCCCGCCGGTGCTTTTCATCTTCAGCGCCAGGTTGGAAGCCTCGATGGCCATGTAGCGGACAAAAAGGCGGATTGTTTCAACACAGATGGGAACCCCCTCCCCTGCCGCTTCTCCGATTGCGCCGGCCTGGTCGCCCCGGGCGATGTTTTCACGCAGCCACGCAGGCTCTTCCCATTTTTTGACGTCCTTAAGAAAATCGTAGATGTTGCAAATGCCCATCCCGGAGACCAGCCGCTCCCAGCTGACGTGGTCGTATTGCCGGTGCAGGTGGAAGAAGAGCTCCTGGTCCAGTTCGTTGCGGGAGGCGAAATCGGTGTGACCGCCCTCTGTGTCAAATGGGTGGAGCGCCTCACCGTCCCAGTAAAGTCCAGCCTCACCAAGGCCAGTACCTGGGGCGATGATGGCAGCATTGCCGGGCTGCGATTTGCCGGGGTTGTATATTTCTATGATATTTTCAGGAGTCAGGCCGGCCAGTCCATAGGCAATCCCCTTGAGGTCGTTGATGAGGAAGACCTTCGGGACGCCGGTGGCCTCCTGCAGTTCGCGGGCATCCACCAGCCAGTCCAGGTTGGTCATCTGCACGCGGTTATTCTGCACCGGGCCGGCCAGCGCAAAGCACATTCGGTCCGGGGCGGGAGCGTGCACGCCGAAGTCGAGCACCATGTCGGTGAACGATTTCCAGTCTTTTGATTTGTAAATATATTCCCGGACGACGGAGAAGCTGTGGTTTTTCACCTCGAAGAGCGCCATGTGCGTCTTGGTGCCGCCGGAATCGGCGGCGAGGATGGTCAGTTTCTCCGGGGCAGATGATTTGCCGGGAAAAGATATCGGGATATGAAAGTGCTGCATCATGATGTTGTTTACCGGTATGCATCAAGGGTTCCTTAGTCCCCTGGATGCCCGGGCTGCAAAAATACCCACCTCTGCATAACTTTAATCAAAAAAATGCCGGAATGAGCTCCTATTTTTGTCGCACCTAAAAAAAATCCTATGTCAGACATCACCATCATCACCTATAATGTCAATGGCATCCGCTCAGCCATACAGAAGAGTTTTGCACAGTGGCTGCAGGAAGAGAACCCCGATATCATCTGCCTGCAGGAGACCAAGGCATCCCCGGACCAGGTGGACATGGCCTTTGCGCAGGAGCAGGGCTACCACGCGCACTGGCATACAGCGGAAAAAAAAGGGTACAGCGGGGTTGTCACCCTTTCCAGGCGGGCGCCGGACTTCGTGTCTGCCGGCTGCGGGCATGCCCAGTACGACAGCGAGGGCCGCGTTTTGCGCACGGATTTCGGCGACTGGACCTTGCTTAACTGTTATTTCCCCTCTGGCACCACCGGGGAGGAGCGGCAGCAGGTGAAGTACGAGTTCCTCGATTATTTCTTCGATTGGATGGAGGAGCTTAAAAAGGAGCGGTCAAGAATCATCGTCGTGGGCGACTACAATATCGCGCATACTGAGAGGGACATCCATAATGCGAAGAGCAATCAGAAATCCTCAGGTTTTCTGCCGGAGGAGCGAGCCTGGATGTCGAAGTGGTTCAGCAGTGGTTTCACGGATGCGTTCCGGCGGGTGCATCCCGACAAGGTGGAATACAGTTGGTGGAGTTTCAGGGCGAATGCAAGGGCCAACAACAAGGGCTGGCGTATAGATTACCAGTCTGTGACCGACAACATCAGCGACAGGGTGCTGGATGTCCGCCACCTGATGGATGTTACGCACTCGGACCACTGCCCGGTACGGATGAAGATAGGCCTGGAATGGTAGGGGGTGAAAAAATTACAGGGTATTCTGTCGGTGCCGTTTACCCTCCGGAACCGGAAAGGGCGCAGGGCGTAGTCCCGCGCCCTTTTCAAAGAGGGGCGAGCCCTTTGGCGGATTTTTGACACGAGCCCGGGGCACTGCCGGGCGGCAAGCTTTCATCATAGCATTTTTGGCAGCAGGAAAAATCGCCTGGTTGAACTGTATAACCTTTCAGACAGCTGGGCAGCACCGGGGGATTCTTTTAAAAAGCAGTTGGTGGTTCTTCAGATGCTTCCCAGCAGGTGTCCCATCAATTCCCTTTTAGTGCTGAGGTAATGGAGGTTTTCCTTCTTCGGCTCGATGACGAGCGGGATGCGGTCCACGATGTCGATGCCGAAGTGTTCGATGGCTTCGATTTTATGAGGATTGTTGGTGAGCAGGAAAGTGCGATGGATGCCGAGGTCTTTCATGATGGCCGCAGCGAGGTCGTACTGCCGGGCGTCCACTTCGAAGCCCAGGTGCGTGTTGGCATCGGCTGTGTTGAGTCCCTTCTTTTCCTGCAGGTTGTAGGCCTTTAATTTATTGATGAGGCCGATGCCGCGGCCTTCCTGTCTCAGGTAAATCACGACGCCGCCGCGGGCGGCTGTCATTTCCAGGGCTTTGGAGAGTTGCTCGCCGCAGTCGCAACGGCGGGATTGGAACACGTCGCCCGTCATGCACTCGGAGTGGATACGCACTAATACGGGATGGGAGGGGTCGAAGTCAACATGGACCAGGGCCAGGTGGGGCGTCGGATCGTCCGGGGAATCGGCATAGGCGATGATATTGAAATTTCCCCAGTCGGTAGGTAAAAAGGATTCAACTTGTCGTTGCATTTTCATCACAATACTTGTGGAGATAAACACTTTCGCGGGGTTAAAGTTTGCAAAGTTACAACCAAGCCCCTGTGTGGGAAACAAAACCGGGGGATTCTTTGAGAATTCTTTGGGGCCAGCCCTTGTGTTCGTGCCTTCTGGTTTCCGTAAAGCGCCTCCTACGGGCCACAGGACTTCCTTCTCTAAAATTCCACTTGAGGCTATTTCAAAAGAGCCGGCACGCTTTTGAAATTCGTTGCACCTGTGCTGCTTGCCTCCCCTTTTTTCCGAGGCTGCCTCAAACGATCCTTTTCCGAGGCGCCTTCTCGCAAAAGGCGCGCGGGGCGGGCAACAGGCCCGCCGAACGCCCTTTCCGGAGTCAATCGGCACCGGCCGAAAGGATTGCCAGGTCTTTTGAGACAGCTTCGACGTCATTTCCGGGAGCCAATCGGGCAGCGGTGGAGCAAATTTCAAAAGTGCGCAGGGGCTTTCATGTCAGTTTCTGAGGGCAGTGCAGCACAGGCTTCTTTTAGGCGGGCTCCAAAAAAGCACGCGATATATATTGATAATAAGTAAAAGTATCGCACCTTTGAGGTGTATAAGTTTGGCAAAGTACGACTTTTGTACTACCTTTGCAGGCCGAAACGAAGGCCTGCCAAAATGGCCGGTTGCCAGGCACGAAAAAACTGAAATCGGCGACTGAGTGAAGCAGACTCCCGTCTGTTTATTTGGTCCTGGCGACACATCCGTCACATTTTATGAACCCTTCCAAATTTTTTCAAATTAAAACAACTAAAAATCATGGGTGAGAATTTAACATTGATTATTCCAGTACTGGGGGTGCTGGGCCTCATTTACACCTTTTGGAAAACAGCCTGGGTCAGCAAGCAGGACCCGGGCAATGAGCGCATGCAAAGAATCGCCGCGGCCATCACGGAAGGCGCCATGGCATTCCTCAGGGCGGAGTATAAAATACTGGCCATCTTCGTCGTGGTGGTTGCCCTCCTGCTGGCCTATAGCGGCAGCATGGAAGCTGAAAGCTCCTGGCTGGTCGGCGTATCCTTCGTAGTCGGTGCATTCTGCTCCGCCCTCGCAGGATACCTGGGCATGAAAGTGGCCACAAAGGCCAACGTCCGCACCACCAATGCCGCCCGCACAGGTTTGGGCAAGGCACTGGAAGTCGCCTTCGCCGGTGGCTCCGTCATGGGCATGGCTGTCGTGGGACTCGGCGTGCTCGGTCTCGGCGGCTTGTTTTACATATACAGCAACATGGGCTGGGATATCTTGAAGATCCTCAACGTCATCACCGGCTTTTCCTTCGGCGCCTCCTCCATCGCGCTGTTCGCCCGTGTAGGCGGTGGCATTTATACCAAGGCAGCTGACGTAGGCGCCGACCTCGTAGGCAAGGTGGAAGCCGGCATCCCGGAAGACCACCCGCTGAACCCGGCCACAATTGCTGACAATGTCGGTGACAACGTGGGCGACGTGGCAGGCATGGGTGCCGATCTCTTCGAAAGCTATGTAGGCTCCATCGTCGGGACCATGGTGCTCGGCCTGGCCTTCATGACCTCCGCAGAGTTCCTGGCGGATGCCCGCTTCGGACAACTGAATGCCATCCTCCTACCCCTGCTGCTCTCCGGCGTGGGCATCCTCACCTCCATCGCAGGAACGTTCTTCGTGCGGGTGAAGGAAGGTGGCGACCCCCAGCGAGCACTCAACCTGGGCGTGATTGGCTCTTCGGTCGTCATGGTGGTACTCTCTTATTTCATCATCGACTGGATGCTGCCCGCACAGTGGACCTACAGCGATGTATTGTACCTGACCAACGGCGAGCCCACCATGCGCACCATCACTTCTGCCGGCATCTTCTGGGCGACGGTCATCGGCCTGGTGGCAGGCCTCGCCATCGGCTTCATCACTGAATATTACACAGCCACGAACAAGCCGCCGGTGCTCTCCATCGTGCGCCAGTCCGGCACAGGCGTTGCCACCAACATCATCGCAGGTCTTGCCACGGGCATGATCTCGACCGTGCTGCCCGTTATCGTGCTGGCTGCCTCCATCATCGGTGCCTTCTACTTCGGCGGCCTCTACGGCATCGCCATCGCGGCAGTGGGCATGTTGTCAAACACCGGCATCCAGCTGGCCGTGGACGCCTACGGACCGATTTCCGACAATTCCGGTGGCATCGCAGAGATGAGTGAGCTTCCCAAGGAAGTCCGCGGCCGCACCGACAAACTGGACGCAGTGGGCAACACCACGGCGGCCATCGGAAAGGGCTTTGCTATTGGCTCCGCTGCGCTGACGGCCCTGGCGCTCTTCGGCGCCTTCATGACGGCTGCCAAGATTTCCTCCATCGACATATCCAAGCCGGATGTGATGGCCGGTCTTTTCATCGGTGGCATGATTCCTTTCCTCTTTTCCGCGTTGGCCATGCAGGCCGTTGGCCGTGCAGCCATGCACATGATCACGGAGGTAAGGCGCCAGTTCAGGGATATCCCCGCGTTGCGCGCAGCCCTGGATGTAATGCGAAAGAACGGTGACAAAGAAATGAAAGACTGGAGCGAGGCTGACCTGAAGGTATTCCACGAGGCTGACGGCAAGGCCGACTATGCCAAATGCGTGGAAATTTCCACCAAAGGCGCCATCCAGCAGATGATTCTGCCTGGCCTTATTGCAGTAACTGTTCCTGTGGCAGCTGGTTTCCTCGGCGGTGCCGAGTTGCTGGGCGGCTTGCTGGCCGGCGTGACGGTGGTAGGTGTGCTGATGGCCATCTTCCAGTCCAACGCGGGCGGTGCCTGGGACAACGCCAAGAAGATGTTCGAAGAAGGCGTTGTCATCGACGGACAGAAATACTACAAGGGTTCTGAGCCTCACAAGGCTGCCGTCGTTGGCGACACGGTCGGCGATCCCTTCAAGGATACTTCCGGTCCTTCGCTGAACATCCTTATTAAGCTGATGTCGGTGGTGGCACTGGTGATTGCTCCGCTGCTTTAATGC
>JBEAYO010000033.1:0-13488 GCA_041159285.1 Bacteroidota bacterium
TCTTCCCGGAGCTCGCGGATCATTTTCCTGGCATGTGTCAATCCCTCGGAGCTGCGCGACATGCCGCAGTAGTCCCACATGATCTTGCCCAGACGGCGGTGGAAGCTCTCAGCCGACTGTTTGCCCCGGTTGTTCAGGAAGGCTTGCAGGCGCTCCGACACGGCCTTTTCCGCAGCGTCAAATTCCGGCGTGGAGGTGTTGAAACGCGGAGTTCGGATTTCGGAGGAAAGGAAGGTTCCAATCGTGTAGGGAAGAACAAAATAGCCGTCTGCCAAACCCTGCATCAGGGCGGAGGCGCCCAGTCGGTTGGCGCCGTGATCGCTGAAATTGCACTCGCCGATGGCAAACAAGCCCTGGATATTGGTTTCCAGGTTGTAGTCCACCCAGAGTCCTCCCATTGTGTAGTGGACGGCCGGGTAGATTTTCATCGGGTGCTTGTATGGATTTTCGCCGGTGATTTTCTCATACATCTCGAAGAGGTTGCCGTATTTTTCTGCGACGACCTTCTCGCCGAGTTCCATGATATGAGCCTTGCTCGGGTTTTCCAGGTTCAGGGTGTGCGCCTTGGATTTTCCATAGCGCTCAACGGCGGCAGAAAAGTCAAGATAGACGCCGAGACCTGTCGGCACGATCCCGTGGCCCTTGTCGCACTCAATTTTGGCAGCCCTGGAGGCTACGTCGCGCGGCACCAGGTTGCCAAAGGCAGGATACCTGCGCTCCAGGTAGTAGTCGCGGTCCTCCTCGGGGATGTCGATGCCTTTCTTCAGTCCTTTGCGGATGGCTTCGGCATCTTCCGATTTTTTGGGAACCCATACGCGGCCGTCGTTCCTGAGGCTTTCGGACATCAGGGTCAACTTGGATTGATAATCGCCGTATTGCGGGATGCAGGTGGGGTGGATTTGCGTGAAGCAGGGATTGGCCATGAGGGCGCCTCTGCGCACTGCGCGCCAGGCTGCCGTTACATTGCAGTTCATGGCGTTGGTTGAGAGGTAGAACACGTTGCCGTAGCCTCCGGTGGCGAGCACGACGCAATGGGCTGCGAAGCGCTCCAGCTTGCCCGTGACCAGGTTGCGGGCGATGATACCCCTGGCCTTGCCGTCTATAATCACCACATCCAGCATCTCGTGGCGGTTGTACATGTCCACATTGCCCTTGGAGATTTGCCTGCTCAGGGCCTGATAGGCACCGATGAGCAGCTGCTGACCGGTTTGGCCGCGTGCGTAAAAAGTACGCTGGACCTGCACCCCGCCGAAAGAGCGGTTGTCGAGCATGCCGGAGTATTCCCGGGCGAAGGGAACTCCCTGCGCCACGCACTGGTCGATGATGTTGACGCTCACTTCCGCCAGGCGGTGCACGTTGGCTTCCCGGCTGCGGTAATCCCCGCCTTTGATGGTATCGTAGAAGAGGCGGTGGACGCTGTCGCCGTCGTTTTTATAGTTTTTGGCAGCGTTGATGCCTCCTTGCGCTGCAATGGAGTGGGCTCTTCTCGGGCTGTCGTGGAAGGTGAAACATTTGACATTGTAGCCGAGTTCACCAAGGGAGGCAGCGGCGGAAGCTCCTGCCAGGCCAGTGCCGACCACGATGACATCCAGCCTGCGCTTGTTGTCCGGCGATACGAGCTGAATGCTGCTCTTGTATTGTGTCCACTTTTCAGAAAGCGGCCCACCGGGGACTTTGCCATTTAATTCCATGATAGTTTTGTTATTATCGAAAGAAAAAAATCCGGAAAATTAAAATTTTCACCATGCCTGGAGCTGGTTGCAAGGCCTGCGTCAATGCTGGTGGCTGAAGTAGAACCACACCGGGATGACTGCGTACCCAAGTGGAATCAGCACAGCGTAAGCTTTGCCCAGGAACTGAATCATGGGCGTGTATTTTGGGTGGTTCCAGCCGATGGTTTGAAATGCCGAGTGGAAACCATGCCAGAAGTGAAAGGCGATGATGGCCATGCAAACCACGTAAAATGCGACGAAGAGCGGATCCATGAACGTGGTTGACACCAGTTTGTAAAGGTCTTTGACTACGACCTCGCCATAGGTGGCAGTTCCGAGTCCGGCGCCGGCTGCGTTGAATTTCATCGCGAACCAGAACTGGTAAAGGTGTACCAGGATGAAGACGAAGATGATGACGCCGAAGAACCACATGTATTTAGCAAAATAGGGGTTGGTCTGGGTTGCCCGCGTTTTTTGAACTGCGTAGCCCTGACTGCCTCGGGCTTCGCGGTTTTTCATCCAGAGCATGGTGCCCACAATGGCATGCAGGATGATGAAGAAGAAGTTTCCTTTGGAGATGACCTGTATCAGCGGGTTTTTCGACATGAAGTCTGCATAGAGGTTGAAAGACTCCCCGCCGTCATTGGCAAGCAGTTGCAGGTTGCCTGCCAGGTGCACGACCAGGAATAGGATGAGAAAGATGCCGGTCAATGCCATGAGCAGCTTTCTTCCGATAGAAGAGGTGAAGAATTTCAAGAACCAGCTTTTCATTTTTTGGCTATTTGTACTTGGTAAACGAGTCTCGGCTGCCTGGTGCTTCTGAACCAAACATCTTCGGCCCTTAACAATTCAGGTGGCAAATTTATTACCTAAAACGATTTAAAAAAAATAGAGTTTAAGCTATTTGGGGCTGCCCACCGGAGGGGTGTTCTATTTAGAATAGTTAAAAATAAAAGGAAGGGGGATTTTTGCCTAACTGCCGCAAAAAAGGAGATGTTGCCGAGAATTCAATGATAATAGCTTGCCTCCCGGAAGCGCCTCGGGCACGTGTCAAAAATTCGGCAAGGGCTCGCCCCTCGTTGAAAAGGTCGCGGGACGCAGCCCCGCGACCTAAAAAAACTCCGCCGCGGCTTGGCGACGGCAAGCCGCGGCGGAGAAGGGTTCTTTATGGCGATCGGCGGCGCGGTATTTTTGCCCGCCGGGGGGCGCCCCGGCCCCCCCCCCCCATCGCCCTTTCGGGACGGAAACGGCGAAATAACACTGCTTACTTGTTCGGGTAGCTCACCCTGGCATTCGTGTTGTACAAGAAGAAAGCGTAGATGTCTGCAACCTCGTCAATGATCTTGGAAGTGGGCTTGCCGGCACCATGACCAGCATCAGTCTCAATCCTGATCAATACGGGCTTTTCCCCCTTGTGTGCTTTTTGCAAGGCAGCGGCAAACTTGAAGGAGTGAGCCGGCACCACCCGGTCATCATGATCGGCTGTTGTGACCATGGTGGCCGGGTATGCAACCCCAGGCTTAAGGTTGTGAAGCGGCGAGTAGCTTTTCAGATACGCAAACATCTCCGGGCTCTCTTCACTGGAACCGTACTCGGGAATCCATCCCTTCCCGACCGTGAAGTTGTGGTAGCGCAGCATGTCCAGAACGCCTACAGCAGGCAATGCCACCGCAAAAAGCTCCGGCCGCTGGGTCATGCAGGCACCCACGAGGAGCCCGCCGTTGGAACCCCCGCTGATGCCCAGCTTGCCAGCCTTGGTGTAACCCTGGGTTATCAAGTACTCGGCAGCGCCAATGAAGTCATCAAAGACATTCTGCTTCTTCATCAACATACCGTCCTGGTGCCATTTTTCACCATACTCGCCGCCGCCCCTGAGGTTCGCCACCGCATAAATGCCACCGTTTTCCAGCAAGAGGAACCTGGCGCTGCTGAAGGAAGGCGTCAGGCTGATATTGAACCCACCGTAGCCATACAGCATGCAGGGATTGTTGCCGTCCAGGACTATTCCCTTGCGATGTACCAGGAACATGGTCACGTCTGTTCCATCTTTGCTTTTGTAGGTCACCTGCTTTTCCTCATATTCCGCTGGATCGAACTTCAGCTCTGTTTTTTGAAAAACAGAGGAATTGCCGCTGGCGACCTCATACTTGAAGATGGTCGGAGGGTATAGAAATGATGTAAAGGAATAGAATAGGGTAGTGTGGTCTTTCTTGCCGCCCGGCGCACTGGCAGAACCCAGGCCCGGCAAGGCAAGTTCTTTCCTGCCGCTTCCGTCGTAGTTCATTTCGTAGATCCGGTCGGTTGCTTTCTCGAGGTAGTTGGCAAACAACTTGCCGCCACCTGTGGAGCAGCCCTGGAGGAGGTTGTCTGTCTCAGGTAGTATTTCCTTCCAGTTCTTGGGATCCGGGTTGTTGACATCAACCTCCAGCAGCCGGTAGTTTGGTGCGTCTATGTCTGTGATTACCAGAAACTTAGTGCCACTGTTGTGAATCACCGTGCTCTTGTTCTTGTAACCGGGGAAGAGGGTGACAAAAGGCCCGTCAGACTCCAGGTCTTTGTAAATCGTGGCAAAACCGTCGGTCCCGGGTGCTTGCGTGATGATGAGGTAGCGCTCGTCTTCCGTGACGCCGCCCATGTGGTAGTAGGACGGGTTTTTCTCATCCTTGAATATCAGCTTGTCCTGGCTCTGCGGCGTGCCCAGCTGGTGATAGTAAATCCAGTGGTTCATGTTGTTGCCGCTCAGCTCAGTGCCTTTTTCAGGCTCCGGATAACGGGAGTAAAAGAAGCCGTTTTTCCACCAGGAGGCGCCGCTGAATTTCACCCATTTCAGCTCGTCGTCCAGCTTTTTAGCCGTGGCGACTTCATAGACGTGAATCTGCTGCCAGTCTGAGCCGGCATCCTGCCTACCAACTGCCACATGGCGGTTGTCGCCGGATGCACCTATGATGGAGATGGCGGCGGTACCCTTGGCTGAGAGCTGGTTGGGGTCTATGAATACCTCCGGAGTGCCTTCCAGTCCTTTTTGCCTGTAAATCACCGGTTGGTTTTGCAGGCCGTCATTTTTGGAGAAAAAGAAATAGTCTCCCACCTGAAACGGGGCGCTGTATTTTGGATAATTGTACAATTCCTCAAAGCGGTTGCGCAACTGCTGGCGGAATGGAATCTGTTCCAGGTATCCGAAGGTCACTTTGTTTTGCTCCTTCACCCAGGCCTCCGTATTGGCAGCCGTATCGTTTTCAAGCCAGCGGTAAGGATCGGCGACTTCAGTTCCGAAGTAGTTGTCACTGACCGGGTCTTCTGCAGTGAGGGGATAGGTGACCGGAATCACGGGGTAGTTGATGTCCGCCGGGTCTTGGTCGGTTCCGGCGCAGGAATAGAGCATCATGGTAGCTGATAAGTAAATGAATGAATTTTTCATTGAATGAGTTTGAAGATGAAATATTGTTGGTTTTGTCTTACATGATTTGTTACAGATTCATCAAATCACTTTACCCTTCAGTACTGCTCTTTTCTCCGATTGAGGGTCTCCCATTGCTGCAATGCTGTTGAGGAATGAGGCCTTTATCCCGTCCTGGTTAAAAACGAAGGTGATGAGATCATGGTGGGCTGATTCAAAATACTGAATGCGGAACATCAGTGTGTTGTCGTCCTTCCAGCCTGCGCTTCCCATGGTTTTGGAGAGGCTGAGCTGGTCGTAAGGTATCGGGAACAGGTTTGGTGGTGTCCCCGGCATTCTGGTTTCGCCTTTTCGCCAGGCATTCCAGCCTGCGATGCAGGAAAATTCTCCAAGCTGGCTTTGTAAATAGAATTCGATTTGACTGCCGGTCTGTTTAAATCCGATGCGGCTAACCCCGTTGTCGTTGGGTTCGATGGCGTATATCCTGCCATCCAGGCTGCCATGCAGGGAGGATGTGGCCTGCAAACGGGGAGGTTGCAGAGAGAGTGACTGCAGTTTCTTTTTCAGGGCAAGCTCGCTTTTGGTGTCCTGCGGCAGCGGGCCGCTCTTCATGCCGGGAAGCAGCTTGTTCCAGACTATGTTCAGCAGGTCCTGCATATCAGGCGTTTCGCTGTGGATGGCCAGCACGGTGTTTTGTTCAGGAAGCACCAGCGCGTATTGACCGAATGCCCCGTCACCCCGGAAGGAGTTATGCCGGCTCCGCCAGAACTGGTAGCAATAACCTTGCGCCCAGTCGCTGCTGGCAGCGTCCTCAGGCCTGCCGTTTTGAATTTTAAAGGAAGAGGCTTCCTCAGCCCAACCTTCGGGCAGAATCCTGAAACCCTCCCACTTGCCTTTCTGGAGGTAGAGCTGTCCAAATTTCGCCATATCCTCCGTCTTGAGGTGAAGTCCCCAGCCTCCGACGTTAAAACCCAGGGGACAGGAGTCCCAGGTGGCGCCGCTGATGCCGAGGGGTTTGAAAAGCCTTGGCTCGAGAAATTCGAGCAGTGTTTTGCCTGTTATCTTCTGGACGATGGCCGCCTGCATATAGGTGGCCCCACTGTTGTATAAGAAAGTTGTACCGGGTTTGTCTTTTACCGGGAAGGAAAGGAAGGATTGAACCCAGTCCTCTTGCCGGATCATTTCCCAGGTGGTATCCGTTTCATGGCCAACGCTCATGGTGAGCAGGTCCTTAACCGTCATGCTGCTGAGATATTCCCCAGGGTTTGCGGGGCACTTGTCCGCGAAGAATGAAATGACCGGATCGTCGATTTTAAAATAGCCTTCCGCAATGGCAAAGCCTATTGCCGTGGAGGTGAAGCTCTTGCTCATGGAGTACATGGAGTGGTTCAGGTCCTTCCGGTAGGGCGCCCACCACCCGCTTGCGACATTGAAGCCGTTCCTGAGCAGCACAAACCCGTGCATTTCATGTTTGCTGTTTTCCAGCTCCTGAAGGAATTCCAGGATGGTGGCTGCTGAGATTCCCTGGGCTTCAGGACTGCTGGAGGGCAGGACACCTGCAGGAGCGAACAATGCTTGTATCTCTGTTGGCAGCAACAAAGCAGCCGCCCCGGCCACTCCAGTGTGCCAGATGAAACTTCTTCTGGTCAGTGACATTTTGGAAATTTATTGTTTGAGTTGGTTCAAATGACATCAATCTTTTTCTTCCTCGTCGCCGTCTTGTTCATCAGCTCCCTGAATCCATTGATTATCGGCTGGATTGATATCGGCCAGCCGGGAGGAAGGATCGATGCGGATTTCCTCAATGTTTTTTGTTTTGATGTCCAGCAATACATCATAATCGGTTTGGATCCATCTCCAGTCGGGTAGCACCTGTGCGGGATTTCCACCCTCCTCGCCGATGCGCTTGCTGCCGCGCATGACATCCAGCGGGATGGTATATTGGAGGGTTTTTCCACCTTTGAGCCTGACCTCTATGTCCACCGGCATGGGCATTTCGCCGAAGTTTGAAATGGTGATTTCAGTTTGCTTGCGGTTGACGCGCCTGACGTTTTTGAGGCCGTAGTCAATAGTTTTCGTGGTATAGACAAAGTATTCTTTGAACCAGTCGAGCTCGAGCCTGGATTCTTTTTCCATCACCCTGATGAAGTCATTGTGGGTGGGGTGTCTGAATTTCCAGGTGTTAAAATACCGGAGCAGTGCTTTTTCAAAAACGGGTTTGCCCAAAATGTATTCAAGCTGGGAGAGGAACACATGCCCCTTGACGTATGATGCCACGCTGTAGGCGGCATTGGTGGAAAAATGGTCAGAATGCATGGAAAGGGGTTCCTCCCTGCCGCTCTGATGAAAGTTGAGCAAGCCTTTAATGGCATCCAGGTGTGGGTTCTCCTCGGGCTCACCTGGCAACAATTTTTCTCTTTTAAGGAAATTCTCTATTTCCGCAGAGGCATACTCTGTGAAGCCCTCGTCCATCCACGCATACAGGCTTTCGTTGGTTCCAAGAAGTCCATAGTACCAGGCGTGCATGAGCTCGTGCACGCTGACACCGACGAGGCTGTTCAAGGGCCGCTCTCCGGTGATGAGGGTGGCCATCGGATATTCCATGCCGCCATCGCCTCCCTGCAGGAATGCATAGCTTTTGTAGGGATATTGCCCGAAATGCTGGTTTGCGAAATCAAATACCCTGGACATGATGCCTGGAAGCAATTCCCAGTTGTCCTTTGTCTTTTCATTTTTTTGATAAAGGAAATGAAGGGTCAGCCCGTCAGGGCGTTCAAGCTTGGTGTGCGTGTAATCCGGGTCCGCCGTCCAGGCAAAGTCGTGGACGTTATTGGCTTCCCACTTCCAGGTGAGTTTTCCATCTGCCGGGGGGGCGACTGAAGTCTCTTCTGCCTCATAGCCCAGGCCGATTTCCTGTGGGTTGGTGAGCATCCCGCTGGCTCCCAGCACGAAGGACTTGTCGATGGTGATATTCACCTGGAAATCTCCCCAGACGCCATAGAATTCCCTTCCGATATATGGGTTCGCATGCCAGCCCTGTTCGTCGTATTCACAAATCTTGGGATACCATTGGGTCATAGAGTAAGCAATCCCTTCCTTGTTGTCCCGGCCGGAACGGCGTATTTGAATGGGGATTTGCGCCTTGAAATCCATGTCAAATGTCACCACTGAATGTGGCGGGATAGGGCGGGGCAGGGTCACTTCCAGCACGGTTTCATTGACTTCAAACTGACAGGGCGTGCCATCCATGGTCAAGCCAGAAATGCGGTGCCAGCCGCTCTCATTTTCTTTTAGTTTGTTGATCCGGTCTTTTACACGGGGGTCGGAATCAGGCAGCTGCCGGTTTCGAAGATCCATGGCCGAGCCGGGCTGGAAGGCATTGAAGTAAAGATGATAGAATACCTGGTTCAGGGTGTCCGGCGAGTTGTTGAAGTAGCGAAGTGACTGCTCTCCTGAATACTGATGCTTGACATTGTCAACATCTATGTTCATGGAATATTCAACTCGCTGTTGCCAGTAGCAGTCCTGGGCTGAGGCAGTACTCGCTGAGAGAAGGATGGCCAGAAAGCCGGAAAAGAGAATTTTAAACATTAACTATATGTTTTGAAGTCAAATAAACTTAGAACCTTGAGCAAAGTTCAAAAATAACACGATACCAGCAAAATTATGGTTTTGAAATGTAGCGGTTTGTCTTCAGGATGATAGACCCAACAGGTCTGTCACCTGGCGCGGACCCAGGTAAAGGATTCCTGCAGCCTCAAAGCATGTCCGGATGTGCTGCGGCTGTTCCCAGGCTTGAGCGGAGCCGTCCAGAACCAGGCTTCCAGTCTCCAGCAGCCCGGCTAACAGCCGGGAAGCTTGCAAAAAGCTATTTTCGTCAGTCCCCAGCAGCCAGACCACCCTTGGATGCGGAAGGTGAAGGATCACGGCCTGAACCGATGAGGTGGCGTTAATGCCACATTGCAACATTTTTTCTCTTTCCAGCGCCTCCAGGCCAAAGCCCAGCAGGGTGATGCCTTTGTCCCTGAGCCTTTTTGCCAGCGATTGCCAGGGGGCACCAAGTGAAATGAGTCCCTGTACCTTGATTTTTTCCCAGTCAGAGGGGTTCATTTTTCATGTTATGTTGATGATGACTTCCGGCATTAGTCTGTCTCACACCAGCTGGTCCAGGAGCAGGCAGCCTCCCAGTCCGACCACCGAGACGATGGTCTCCATCACAGTCCACGAGCGGAGGGTGTCGGCCACTGATAGATTAAAGTATTCCTTGAACAGCCAGAATCCGGTGTCGTTCACCTGAGAGCATGTCAGGCTGCCAGCACCGGTTGCCAGTACAAGCAGTTCCGCATTGACTCCCCCGGTGGCCACCAGCGGCTGCACGATGCCGGCGGCGGTCAGGGCGGCCACCGTGGCGGAACCCAGCACGATGCGCAAAACGGCGGCAATGCTCCAGGCCATCACCAGCGGCGGGAAGTGAATGCCCTTCATGAGATCCACGACGTACTTGCTCGTGCCGCTGTCGATGAGCACCTGCTTGAAAGCACCGCCTGCGGCAATGATGAGCAGGATCATGGCGATGGGTTTAACGGAATCCGAAACCTGCTCCATGACCTCCCGGAGTGATTTCCCGGATTTGACGCCCAGGCTCCAGGTGGCAAACAGCACGGCGATCAGCATGGAAATGACGGGATCCCCGAGAAACTGCAGGACCTGCCCGAGCGTGTTTTTCTCCCCAAGCCACATTTTGGCCAGCGCCGATAGTCCCATGAAGACGACCGGCGTGACGGCGCTCAACACAGCCATTCCAAAGGCAGGTGGCTTTGCCGGCAGCGTCTGAGTTGTTTTAAACAGGTTTGCTGGCAGTCCGCCCGGGAAATTCTTGAACGTGCTGCCGAAAAACACGCCGGATAGGATGACGGTAGGCACTGCCAGGACGAATCCATAGAGAAGGGTAAGTTCCATGTCGGCCTTGTAAAACTCCACAATGGCTGCCGGTGCAGGGTGGGGGGGCAGGAAACCGTGTGTGACCGACAGTGCGGCAATGATGGGGATGCCAGCATATAGCAAGGGCACCTTGGAACTCTGAGCAACTGCAAAAATGATGGGGATGACCACCAGGAAGGCCACGCTGTAAAACATGGGGATGCCTATGATGAATCCTGTGAGCATCATGGCCCAGGGGAGATGCCTGACGCCGAAGAGATTGATCAGCCGGTTGGAAATCACCAGGGCTGCCCCGCTCTCGGCAATCAGGCTGCCCAGCATGGCACCCAGGCCAAGGATCAGCGCCAGGCTGCCAAGCGTGCTGCCGACGCCCTTCTCGATGGAGGCCAAGACCTGCAGCGGGCTCATTCCGATGGAAAGGCCGATGCCGAGCGAAACCAGCAGGAGCGCGATGAAAACATTCATCCTGACCACCAGGATCAGGATGAAGAGGATGGCAATACCCAGTCCGATGAAAAGCAGTGGCATTAATCGTTTTTTTTTGACGCCTTAAATGTAGTTACCCAAATCCAATTCTGCAAACGCTTTTGTTCGGAGGGGGTGACAAATATCACCGCCACGGATCGCTATATCGCTACACTTTCAGGCTTTGCAGGTGTTTATATTTAAAGTGCAATTAAAATGTAATTGCATTCAAAGGACATCATCAAAAGACAACCGCTGTCTCCTGAGACATACACAATGCCCTTTATGGGGTCAACCGGCGAGATTGGCGGACGGGCAGCAGGCAAGATTGCCAACCAACACCTTTTACTGGAATAGTGTCGGCCCCCAAGCGCTCTGTACGCATTTTAAAAATCAAAAAAGCCATGAAAAATCAAATCATTATCTTTTCGGTGTGCATGGGAATCTTAGCCAGTGCGCAAGCGCAGAAAAGGGAGCAACTCCTGGATGAATTGATGGAGGATGAGCGATCCGCTGTCGAGGCGCTCGTCCTGTATTCCGGTGAGACAAGGCTGGACATCCTGGAGGTGGCCCGGCGGCCCGAGTTGCTGGTGAAATTAGAGACCCTGCAAAGCAAAAGCAGGGATGCCTTCAATGACTTGTTGAAGCCTTTTCCGGCGGAGGTGCAGCAGGATGTCTGGGATCTCACGCGGTACCCCGGCCTCGTCGCTGACTTGGCAGCCACTTTTCCCGATGACCCGGGCGAATTGTTGTACAAGTACCCGGAGGAAATCCGGCCGAGGGCCAGGAAAACCTATCGTGAGCACCCGCAGCTGCTGACTGCTGCCAATGAGCTAAGCAACAGCTGGAACCTGGCCTTGTCCAGCATCCTGAGAGAGTATCCCCCGGCGACCGGAGAGGCTATGCATCGCTTGCTCCAAATGCCGGAAGTGCTGGACATTCTGACTGAGCACATCAGGATGACTGTGCTGGTTGGCGATTTGTACGAACGCCAGCCCGCCTGGCTGCTCCAGCAGATGGACTCCCTCGGCCAGGAGGTCGCCGCCAGGCGGGCCAGTGAACTGGAGGACTGGCGCGCTGGTCTCGAGCAGAACCCCGCAGCAAAGGCAGAGTTTATCCAGGCAGCAGAAGAGTTCGCAGGTACCTATGTTTATGACGATGCCTATTATGAGTACGATGACATCTATTATCAGGAAGAGATATCGGAGGAATTGATAGTCACGCATCACTATTATTTCCACTACCCCTACTGGTTTGGCTATCCTGAATGGTTCCTGTATCCCCGCTGGAGGCCCTATCCCTGGTGGTGGGACTGGGGTTTTTACTGGGGCCCAGGCCGGATGGTCATCATCTCAGATTTCCCTTCCTGGTATTTCATGAACTGGTACTTCTACAGACCGGAGCATCACTGGCGATATGCTCATCTATCCTCCCATTTCGTCAATCACTATTACGGGCACAGGCACCAGGGAAGTCCCATCGGAAACACGGTTCATCATTGGCAGCAATCCAACAGGGACATCATCACAGAGCCATGGCTGGAAAAGTCGAGGTTTGATGCCAATGCCTTCCGACAATTCGGAAAGTTTGAAGTGGAACGAGAGAAATACAACCACTCACACCAACAAAGTCCGCTTTCCCAGCAGGAGTATCTGGCGAAAAAAAACACCAGGTATCCTGCATTAAGGCCGAAAGCAGCCAGCCCTGCTGATCAGCCAACGATGACCAGGCCTGAGACAGGTCGAAGAAAGCCCGCACCTCCCGCTATAGAAAAGCCAGGAACCATCAAGCCGCCGCGGGAAGTTCCACAGGTCAAAAGGGAAGACGCAGCACCAGCCCGGAAGCCTGTCAAGCCATTGATTCCCAAGATTGAAAAAGCCAGGGAATATCACAGGGACAACTGGGACCAGACAAAACCCGAAAAGAAGCCCGAAGTCAGGAGGCCGGCGGCACCTAACCCTCGCAAACCACAGGCGGTCCCAAAATCCAAGCCTTCTAAAACCATGATCCCTTCGGCAAGGACGCGGAAGGGCTGAGAAAGCGGAGGCGGAGTCCGGGAATCGGTGCATCTGACAATTGTCAACCCGCGGGATTGACATTTGTCATTTCTGCCTGCCG
Source organism: Bacteroidota bacterium (assembly GCA_041159285.1). Lineage (GTDB taxonomy): Bacteria > Bacteroidota > Bacteroidia > Chitinophagales > Saprospiraceae > UBA6168. The sequence continues at coordinate 12,634 of JBEAYO010000033.1, forward strand.
TTTGAATTTCTAACTTGCCGCTCCAAGCGTGGATGAAATAAAAATTCCTATAACCATGGGGTGAAATAGTGAAGTGAGCATTTCACTTCAGTTTTTCACTTACCTAAAAACTCAAATGCCATGTCACTGATAAAATGGAGAAGACCTGGTGAACTCATGTCCGAGTTCCCCAGCTGGATTGACAACATGTTGCGGGACGACGATTTCTTTGCCAACCGATGGTTCCGCGAGATGACCATACCTGCCGTAAACATTAAGGAAACTGATTCAACCTTTAATCTGGAAGTGGCTGCTCCTGGCATGAAGAAGTCCGATTTCAAACTCGAGGTGAAGGAGGGCATGTTATACATCAGTGCCGAGCAGCGCAAAGAAGAGGAAGAAACAGACAAGGGCTACACGCGCAAGGAGTTTAGTTTCAACTCCTTCAGTCGTTCCTTCTGGCTGCCGGAAGACGTTAAGACCGATGAGATCAAGGCAACATACGAGGAAGGCATATTAAACATTGCGATTCCAAAGATGAAGACAGAGAAAAAATCCACCGCCAAATTGATAGAAATCAAATAGCCGCTTCATCCGGCAATCCAAACCGGTTTCTTTCTGATTTGCGCGTTACTCAAGATCTCATTCTTCAATGTGAGAGGTGTATCATGGAAGCTATCCCGAGGGATAGCTTCTTTTTTACTAATTAGCATCTCTTTTCGCGTACTCAAGGGATTGCTGAAAGGCAACTGTTTAGCACCCTCGCAAATGCCGCTGGCCTCCAGGAAAGAGGCTGTCTTAGAAGACCCTTTGGCGAGGCGCCTTCTCGCAAAATGCACGCGGGGCTTTACCCAGCGCACGAGGCAGTCTTAAAAG
>JBEAYO010000034.1:0-13482 GCA_041159285.1 Bacteroidota bacterium
ATCAAGGTAAAGGACGGCCGCCGCATCGAGGAGGTCGTCATCCGAAAGGGAACGCCGGGCGCTTTCGTCTTCAGTCCGAAGTCGGAGCGGTTTGCCGTCAGTTTTGAGGAAAATGACGACAACTACCTGATGTTCGGGCCCAACCCGAAGTACAGCGACCGCTACGCCGTCCTGGCCTCTGAATGGAAGCGCAATTCCGGGGAAGTGACCTATGCCGGCAAGAAATGGCGTGTCTCATCCGATGCCGCCTACGCCGCCCTGATGGTGGATCTCAGGAAAATCAGTGATTACGATGTGAAGTCCAGGGTAGTGAAGGGCAGGAAGGTTGATTGAACGGCATGCTATTTATAAAAAGAGGGGGGGCAGCTGCTGTCTCAAAAGACGGAGTTGTGTAAAAAAAGTCGCCGGGACGCATTGCCCCTCTTTGAAAAGGGCGCGGGGCTGCTCCCCGCCGAGCGCCCTTTCCGACAACAGGGACGAGCTAATGCCATTGCCGGCTTACAAGTCATCTTCCAGCAGGAACAAGCGCAGGAAGTTAAGTGCCTGGTAGGCTGTGGATTGGATATTCCGCAGGCGGTCCTTGCCCAGTTGCAGTTTTTTGGTCTCAATCCGGCTTCGGCTGCCGACTGCCACCCAGATAGTCCCGACCGGTTTTTCCAGGGAGCCACCGCCCGGGCCTGCGATGCCGGAGGTTGCGATGGCCAGGTCCGTGTTCAGGTGCCGGATGGCGCCAGCCACCATTTCCCTGACCGTTTGCTCGCTCACAGCGCCGTGCAGCTGCAGGGTATCCGGGGACACTCCCAGCTGGCTCATTTTCACCTCGTTGGCATAAGCCACCACGCTGCCGGAAAAATAAGCCGAAGACCCAGGCACTGCCGTGATGAGGTGTGCCAGGTAGCCGCCCGTGCAGCTTTCCGCCGTTGCGAGGGTGTAATTTTTTTCCTTCAGTGTTTTTCCGATTGCAGATTCCAGGGTGTCGTCGTCACGGCCTGCGATCAACTTTGTCGGCAGGCAGCGCTCCATCTCCCCGAATTTTTCATTCAGCAGGCCCCGGGCCGTGGCGGCATCCGGGTGGGAGACCGTGAGGCGAAGGCGCACCCTGGCGATGGCCGGCAGGTAGGCGAGTTTGACAGCCGGGGGCAGGTGTTCTTCAAAATCCTTCAGGTAAGTGGCGATGACGGATTCCCCCTCCCCGGCCGTGAGCAGGGTTTTGTGGACGGTGGGCAGGGCATTGAAGCGGTTTTGCAGGCGCGGCAACACTTCGTTTTCCATGAGGTGTTCCATCTCGAAGGGGACGCCGGGCATGGACACCAGCACGCGGCCTTCCACGTCGAACCACATGCCGGGAGCGGAACCCACCTTATTGGGCAGCACCGCTGCATTCTGCGGCATCAGACACTGGTTGCGCACATCTTCGGTCAGTGGCCTGCCCAGCCGTTGCCAGATCTGGGTGATTCGCTCGAAGGTTGGCTGGTGGAAAAAAAAGCCGGTGCCGTAGAAGTCGGCCAGGGCCTTTTTGGTGATGTCGTCCTTGGTGGGCCCCAGGCCACCGGTGACCAGGGTGATGTCTGCGCCTTGCCTCGCCGTTGCCAGGGCTTTGACAATCTCGTTGTGGTCGTCCCCGACGCAGGTCTTGCCAGTGACCCGCGCGCCGATTTCGAGCAGCAGTTGTGCCATTCGGGCGGAGTTGGTGTCAATGACCTGCCCGATGAGTAATTCGTCGCCTATGGTGATGATGTGAACTGTCATGAAAATAACAACGTTTACAGGAAGCGGATGGTTTTGAGGTCGAAGGATTCCTCGCGCTGTCCGATGCGGATTCGCAGCCTGCCGCTTTCGTCAATGCCCGTGATGAGGCCCTCGAAGAGGGTTCCGTTGTCGCGCTGGAAGCGCGCGGGCGTGTCGAAGCGGTAGAGGTTGGCGAGGTATTGCATGTGCAGCAGCCGGTTTTGCCCCTCTCTCAACAGGAGGAAGCGCTGTTCCAGGCGGAGGCAAAGCTGGGCGATGAGCTCATGCAGGTTGTGGTCAAGCCCCGTTTCCAGGCGGAGGGAGGTCGGGTTGGGAGGCTTGGTCAAAAATTGAGTTTGATTGATATTAATCCCGATTCCTGCAACTGTTGCGCTGATATTTTTGTTAGAAGTAGTGTTTTGTATGAGAATACCGGCAATTTTGCGGTCGCCGACATAGATGTCATTGGGCCATTTAATCCTAACGCCTTCCGGAAGGCAATCGGCAACCAGGTCGCAAACGGCGAGGGAAATCGCCATGTTGAGGAAGAACTGCTGGCGCAGTTCGAGGAAATCGGGATAGAGCAGGACGCTGAGGGCTATGTTTTTTCCGGGTTCGCTCTCCCAGTGATTGCCCTGCTGCCCCCTGCCTGCTGTCTGGCAAAAGGTCGAGACAACGGTGCCTTCCGCAGGCCTGCCTTGCGACAACAGCGACAGGGCGTAGGCGTTAGTAGAGGTCACTTCCGGGAGGTCATAAAAAACCTGGCCGATGAACAAGGTGTTGAATCTTTTCAAAAGAAAAAATATTCGTACTTTTAACCGTTAATTAAATAGTTTTCGCCGTGGCGTCCCATTTATTCCTGTTTGGGAATCGAATCAACCCAATCAGGGAAACCCAGTGAATGCTGACGAAAACCCTTCACCCGCTTTAAACAAGGATGCCAAGGCCGTGAAAAACCGGACCGGCATTCGAAGTTCAAAAGTAAATAAATCTCTGTTTTGACTACAAAAGCTGCCATAAAAAGAGCCGTCTCCCCTGCTGAAAAACTGAACGACCTGATCATTGACAGCATACAGGACATCAAAGGCAAGAACATTATGAAGCTGGATCTCCGGAAATTGGACGACGCACCTGCTGATTTCTTCATCATCTGCGAGGGCGATTCCACCACGCAGGTCCGGGCGATTTCTGAAAACATATTCAAGCGCATGAAACTGGAGGCTGCCCAGACCCCGGTTCATGTGGAAGGACGGCAAAATTCCCGCTGGATTTGCATGGATTATTTTTACACCGTGGTACACATCTTTCACCGCGAGACCCGGGAGTTCTATGCCCTGGAGGAGCTATGGAGCGATGCCAAGTTCACCACGTACGAGAACTTGTAACCTTATTCAATCAAAAACACAGAAAATCAACTCGTGGCGCGCGGGTTTGCAACGAACTTGCAACTTGTTTGTTTAGAGTGGATAACAGAAGAACAAGAAGGCTAAATGGAAAATAACGAGGAAAATAAAAACAAGAACGGAGGGTCGAGATTCCACACTTACTGGATATATGCGGTGGTGGCGCTCATCCTGATAGCGCTTCAACTGATCGACCTGCCCAGTGCAGCCAATGAGCCCGTCACCTTCGAACAGTTTGTGGAGATGGTGCGCGAAGGTGATGTGGAGAAACTGGAAGTCGTCAACCAGAAGGTGGCGCAGGTTTACATCCGCGAGTCGGCCCTTGGCAAGGAAAAACACAAGGCTGCCTCCAAGAATACTTTTGGCAAGAACAGGCCGCATTATACTTTCGACATTGGCTCCTGGGAGTACCGCGCCCCTCAGCTGAAGGAACTCAACGACAACCTGCAGTCACAGGGCAAAACTCCTGTTCCCATCCTTTTCGTTGAAAAGACCAATTGGGTTGGCTCGCTTATCCAGTTTCTGTGGCCGGTCGTCATCGTGGTCGCCATCTGGATTTTCATCATGCGCCGGGTCAGCGGCGGCAGCGGCGGTCCGGGCGCACAACTGTTCAACATCGGCAAGTCGAAGGCCACGCTTTTCGACCAAAATTCCCGGGTGAGCGTGACTTTTGCTGACGTGGCAGGGCTGGACGAGGCTAAGGAGGAGGTGATGGAAGTGGTCGACTTTTTGAAAAATCCGAAGAAATACACTGCCCTGGGCGGAAAAATCCCCAAGGGCGTGCTGCTCATAGGCCCTCCCGGCACCGGCAAGACCCTGCTGGCGAAGGCCGTGGCCGGAGAGGCGGGCGTTCCTTTCTTTTCCATCTCAGGATCTGACTTCGTGGAAATGTTCGTGGGTGTGGGAGCCTCGCGTGTGCGGGACTTGTTCCGCCAGGCGCGGGAAAAAGCTCCCTGCATCGTATTCATTGACGAAATAGACGCGATTGGCCGGGCGCGCGGCCGCAACAATTTCCAGGGTGGCAACGACGAGCGGGAGAACACCCTCAACCAGCTGCTGGTGGAAATGGACGGCTTCCCGACCGACAAGGGCGTCATCCTGATGGCGGCCACTAACCGTCCGGACGTGCTGGATTCGGCTCTCATGCGCCCCGGTCGTTTCGACCGTCAAATCGGCATTGACCGCCCGGACCTCAAGGGCCGCGATGCCATCTTCAAGGTGCATTTGAAAAACATCAAGATTTCCGTCAACGTCCAGCCCTATGAGTTGTCGGAGATGACCCCGGGTTTCGCCGGCGCCGAGATTGCCAACGTGTGCAATGAGGCGGCGCTGATTGCCGCCCGCCGCAACAAGGAAGAGGTGGACATGGACGATTTCAACTATGCGCTCGACAGGGTCATCGGCGGTCTGGAGAAGAAGAACAAGCTCATCTCCCCGGAGGAGAAGGAAATCATAGCTTACCACGAGGCAGGCCACGCCGTCTGCGGCTGGTTCCTGGAACACGCCTCCCCGCTGGTGAAGGTGACCATCGTGCCCCGGGGCATCGGAACACTCGGCTTTGCGCAGTACCTGCCCAAGGACGAATACATCACCCGCACCGAGCAGTTGCTGGACCGCATCTGCATGACTTTTGGCGGCCGTGCCGCGGAGGAAATCGTATTTGGAAAGATTTCAACCGGTGCCCAGAGCGACCTCGACCAGGTCACCAAGCTGGCCTACAGCATGGTAGCGGTGTTTGGCATGAACGACAAGGTAGGGCAGGTCTCTTTTTACGGCATGCAAAACGACTCCCTCATGAAGCCGTATTCCGATGAAACGGCGGGTATGATTGACGAGGAGGTGCGTCAACTGCTTCAAACTCAGTTTGAGCGTGCACAGAACCTGCTGCGCGAGAAGCGGCCGGCGCTCGAAGCCCTGGCTCAGCAGTTGCTGGAAAAGGAGGTGCTGCTGAAGTCCGATGTGGAGAAGCTGATCGGGCCACGCGCCGGCAGTCAGAAAGCAATGGAAGCTGCTAAAAACAACAGCCACCAGAATGGCAGCGACACGACGCATGAAATCGCAGTCCAGGAGAATGAAAATGAGGAGGTGGAAGCTTCCAGTCCCACAGGAGAAGTTGGCGGCGCATAGCGCCACATTCTGTTGATCCATGGGTCCATTTTTTCGCCTTCTGGCCTATCTGAGGAATTACAAACTGCTGCTGGCGGCCAACGTCGGCAGCAGTTTGTTCATGGTAGTGTTTTCCATCGGCAGCATTCCTGCCATTATTCCCTTCCTGAATATCCTGCTCGACCAGCAGCCCATGGTGGTCGAGCCGCCGGCGGCGGGCTGGAGCCCCCGGGATTTAACACATCACATCAATTACCACCTCAGCCAGTTGATTCTCGAGAAGGGAAAACGGGCGGCCCTTGCCCAGGCCTTATCCCTGGTGGTGGCACTCTATTTCTTGAGAAACCTGTTTCGATACGCAGCCCAGTTTTTTCTTGCGCCCGTTCGCAATGGCGTGGTTCGCGACATCCGCCAGGCCCTGTATGAAAAAACGCTGTCGCTGCCACTTTCCTTTTTTTCGGCAGAGCGCAAGGGCGACCTGCTGTCCCGCATGTCGGTGGATGTGCAGGAGGTGGAGGCCAGCATTCTGAGCGGTATTGAGTCCTTTATCCGGGAGCCGCTGATGATAGTGGGGTCGCTTGCCTTCATGCTGTACGTGAGTCCGTCGCTCACCCTGTTTGTGCTGCTGCTGCTGGCGTTCACCGGCCTGGTGATTGGCCGGGTGGGCAAGATGCTGAAGCGGCAGTCCCGCCAGGCACAGGAACGCCTCGGCTTGCTGTTGTCGCTGATGGAAGAGGGGATTTCGGGTTTGCGGATCATCAAGGGATTCAATGCCGAGAAGTTCCAGTCGGCGCACTTCGGCAGGGAAAACAACATGTACCGTTGGCTGATGGTGCGCTTGCTTTGGCGGCGGGACTTGTCATCGCCGCTGACGGAGTTTCTGGGGGTGGCCACCGTGGCGGTGCTCATCTGGCATGGCTACGGGGAGGTGCAGGAGGGGCAGTTGACGGTGCCGACTTTTTTTGCCATGCTGTATGCCTTTTTCAGTATGATAGAGCCCGCCAAGAAGTTGTCGTCAGCCATTTACAACCTGCAAAAAGGCATGGCTGCCATCGAGCGCATCGAGCGCCTGATGCTGGCAGAGCTGAAGATAGCAGAGAAGCCTGATGCTTTGCCAGTGCGGGAGTTCCGGGACAGGATTGCCTATTGCGGCGTTGGATTCACCTATATCGGCAGCCAGCGCGCGGCGCTGAATGACATCTGGCTGGAGGTGCCGCGCGGAAAAATCATCGCCCTGGTTGGTGCATCGGGAGCTGGAAAGAGCACCTTGGTAGATTTACTTTCCCGGTTCTATGATGTCTCGGAGGGAAAGATACTGCTCGACGGCGAGGACCTTCGCGATTACAAGATCAGGGACCTCCGCTCGTTGATGGGAATCGTGACCCAGGAGCCGGTGCTGTTCAATGACACGATTTTCAACAATATCGCCTTTGGGGTTGAAAACGCCTCGCGGGAAGCGGTGGAGCAGGCCGCGAGGGTGGCTCATGCCCACGACTTCATCATGGAGACGCCGGATGGTTATGACACCAACATCGGAGACCGGGGCGTCAAGCTCAGTGGGGGGCAGCGCCAGCGGCTGACCATCGCCCGCGCAGTTTTGGCCAATCCACCCATCCTCATTTTGGACGAGGCCACCTCTTCCCTCGATTCGGAGTCGGAGCGCCTGGTCCAGGAGGCATTGGACCAATTGATGCGCAACAGAACGGCTATTGTTATTGCCCATCGCCTCTCCACTGTTCAGCATGCCGATGAGATCATCGTCATGAAAGACGGTCGGATGGTTGAACGGGGCACCCACGCTCAGCTGATGCAGCAGGGCGGCGACTACGGCAAGTTGGTGGAGTTGCAGTCTTTTTGAAGACAGGGGTAGTTCTGTTTATCTCTTGTCGGGAAGGTGGATGACATGGGTGTCCTCCTTTTTGTTGGAATTGCTTTCAATCTCTTCGAAATCAGTGAATTCCCCCTGTTGTTCCCGCTCGTAGCGCTTATGGTTGTCTTTAATTTTTCTGTTCAGAACGGCCAGGAGAAAGAGATAGGGGAAAACGACCATGTAGCCCAGCAGGGAGAGAGCGATGAGGCCTGCGCCAGCCAGGGGTCTGGTTTTCAGCGTGTTTCCCAGCATTTTCAAATGGTTGATGATGACGCTCCGGTCGATGAAAAAAGCTGCGACCAGCAGGAAGGGGGCGGTATAGATGAGCAAGATGAAGACCCCTCTCAGGATGAAGAAGAGTGCAATGAAAAAGGCAATCAGCAACAGCAGTCCGAAGAGAGAGTTGATGCGGAATTGGGATGTTTTTCGATAGATCATGGCGTTGAACGGTTGTGTTGCCGCTATCGAGCGGCAGCGGTAAAATACGGTTGCCGTTTTCCTGGGGTTTTCAATTTGGGTTATTCATAGGATAAACCGAAAGAGGAGCTATTCGGTTCGCTCATGCGCAAAGTAATTTGAGATCAGGGTGTTCAGCTCGCTGATGATCATAGCGGTGGCACCCCAGAGAACCTTGCCTTCGATATCGAAATAAGGCACATTTTTCAGCAGCAGCTGCCGGGCAATCTGGATATCGGTCCTTTTGCGAACCTGGGGCAGTGTGAAGTGCTCCAGCGGGACTTCGAACACGGACTGCACTTCTTCCTCTTGCAAGCGGTAGGAAGGTGAAAAGTTGATAAAGCCGACGAAGGGGTGAACCTGGAAGTTGCTGACCGGGATATACAGGTCGGTCAGTCGGCCGAGCAGTCTTACCTTGTCGCCTGGCAGGCCGATTTCTTCTTCCGTTTCGCGCAGGGCCGTGTTGGAAAGCAGGGAGTCTTCCGGCTCGAACTTGCCGCCAGGGAAGCTGATTTGGCCTGCGTGGTGATCCCGGTCGTTTGCGTTGCGTTCGATCAGAATGGTGTGCCAGCGTTCGTCTTTTTGGAACAGGACAGCCAGGACAGCGGCTTGCCTGGCGTCTGAAGGGGCATCGCGGTAGAGTTGGCGGGTGATGTGGGCCATTTCAAGCTGTGCGGGGCGCCCCGGCAAGGGCTGCTGCAGCTTTTTCTCGAGCTCGTGTATCAAGTCCTGTGTCATTAGAGAGATAATGCCTGGCGGGAAAAAAAGTTTTTGCCCCGGTGGAAAGACGCCGGCCATTTTTGTTGCCGCCGTTTGGATACTTCCCCCGTTTGGGTTTATTTTGCAGGGGAGGGGGGATTTATAGTCTGCCTTGCGGTTGGTTGGGGTTGTGTGAAAAGCCCCCAGGGCGCAGTGCCTCTCTTTGAAAAGGTCGCGGGGCGCAGCCCCGCCGGGCGGCCTTTCCGGAAGCCGTGCGGCACCGGAAGAACCGGCCGCAAGGACTTTTTACACAACCCCAATGGACTTTCCCGGGGGGGGCAGGTCGCAATGAGTCCAATTATCATCATGCATGAAAATGAAAAATTACCTCACCAACGCCGTCTTTTTGCCATTGCTTTTAACCGCGCTGGCCGCCCAGGCCCAGGTCTTTCGCACCGACACCATTCCTGGGTCCAGCATAGCCTTCCGTCTGTCGCTGCTGCCTGGCGGCGCCTTTCAGATGGGGAAGGCGCCCCTGCAAAAAGCCGTCCGTTTGGACAGCTTCTGGATAGGCGTGCACGAAGTGAGCTACGACGAGTTCATTATCTTTTACCAAAAAGAATACGACACTGACCAAAACAGCCATCCCGCCAACAACTATTCTGCCGACGCCGTCACCCGCCCCAGCCCCCAGTACATAGATTATACCTATGGCATGGGAAAAAGCGGATTCCCGGCTGTGAGCATGACTCAGCAATCCGCGCTCCGCTACTGCAAATGGCTGTACGACAAAACCGGGGTCTTTTACCGCCTGCCCACCGAGGCGGAATGGGAATACGCCTGCCGTGCCGGTCAGGCTGAGTCTGCCTGGCTGCTGGCCGGCGGGAAACCGGACGACTACGCCTGGTACTATGACAACAGCTTCGAGAAATACCACGAAAAAGGCCTCAAGCAGCCCAATGCCTTGGGAATTTATGACATGTCCGGCAATGTGGCTGAATGGACGCTGGATTACTACGAAGAGCAGTACCTGGAAAAAATCGGGGAGGCGCCGGCTGTGAATCCCTGGATACAACCCTTGCGCAAACACTCCCGCACCGTCAAGGGGGGCTCTTATGACAGCCCCGCCGAGGCCTGCACCTGCACCGCCCGCCAGAAGTCGGATCCCCGCTGGCAGGCCCGCGACCCGCAGATTCCCAAAAGCCGCTGGTGGAACCCCGATTCCCCCTTTGTGGGATTCCGCATCGTGCGTCCTGTCAATCAACCCAGGGCGGCAGCCGTGGCTGAGTTTTTTGAAAAAGCAATCAAAGATTAATAGTTAAAGTGACCAACCGCCAAAAATACAACCAAGCTTTTTTGCAGGAACTGGAACAACTGAACCCTGCGCAAAAGCAGGCAGTGGACCAGATTGAAGGGCCGGTGATGGTGATTGCCGGTCCGGGCACCGGGAAAACCCACATCCTGGCTGCCCGCATCGGCCGCATCCTGCTGGAGACAGATGCCCTGCCCCACAACATCCTCTGCCTCACCTTTACGGATGCCGGCGTACAGGCCATGCGGCAGCGCCTGATCAACCTGATAGGCCCCGAGGGCCATCGGGTGCACATTTTTACCTTCCATGCCTTTTGCAACACAGTCATTCAGGACAATCTGGAGCTGTTCGGAATCCGAAACCTGGAGCCGATCACCGACCTGGAGCGGGTGGAAATCATTCGCCGCATACTGGAGGAACTTCCCATGAAGCACCCCCTGCGTCAGGAAAAGGCAGATGTCTGGTTTTACGAAAACCACCTCAGAAGCCTCTTCAGCCAGATGAAGGCTGAAGGCTGGTCGCCCGAGCACGTGGAGACGAAAATCGGGGAGTACCTCGCCAGCCTCCCCACCCGGCAGGAATATCAATACCTGCGCCAATATGGAGAATTTAAGGCAGGTGATCTCAAGAAGGGCAAGCTGGAAGATGAAAAGGCCAAAATGGAGCGCTTAAATTCCGCAGTGGCACTTTACCCCCGGTTTGAGCAGTTGATGGCCGAGGCCCGGCGTTACGACTACGATGACATGATATTGATGGTACTCAAGGCGTTCCGTGATTATCCGAACCTGCTGGCACGGTATCAGGAGCAGTACCTGTATATTCTGGTGGATGAATTCCAGGACACCAACGGTTCCCAGAACCAGGTCCTGCAGCGCCTGATCGAATACTGGCAGAGCCCGAACGTGTTCATCGTCGGCGATGACGACCAGTCCATTTATGAGTTCCAGGGTGCGCGGCTAAAAAGTCTGACGGATTTTTACGAGCAGTACCAGGAAGACCTGAAGCTGGTGGTGTTGACGGACAACTATCGCTCCACTCAGGCCGTTCTCGATGTTTCAGGGGAGCTCATTAAGCGCAACAAACTGCGCATAGTCAACAGCCTCCGGAGCAAGGGGGTGGAAAAGGTGCTCAATGCCCGCCATCCTTCCTTAATGGCAAGCCCGGTGGTTCCTGAAGTAGTCAGCTATATCAGCAGACTGGCAGAAGAGGCGGCACTGGTTGACCAGCTGGAGGCGCTGTTCAAGCAGGGTTTTCCGCTGGATGAGGTGGCCGTGATTACAGCCAGGCACCGGCAATTGCAGCGCCTGACCGAGTTGCTGGGCAAACGAGGCATTCCCTACCGGGTGCGCCGCCCGGTCAACGCCCTCGATGTGCCGCTCATCGAGAGTTTCAGGGAAGTGCTGGAATACCTGCATACAGAGGCGGCCAGGCCTTACAGCGGGGAGCACCTGTTGTTCCGCATGCTGCATTTCGATTTCTTCGGGGTGAAGCCGCGCGATCTCGCCCGGCTGGCATTTCACATTCGCAGCCTTACCGGTGCCGAGCAAAGAAATTCCCATTGGAGGGACTGGATAGCGGATGCGCAGTTCCTGGAGGCAGCGGGGCTGGAGCAGCCGGGTGCTGTCCTGGCACTATCGGCCTTTGTTGAATCCATGTTGTCTGAGTACACCAATATCCCCCTGCCGGTGCTGGTCGAGCGGGTGATCAACCGCAGTGGCTTGTTACAAAAGGTTTTGAAGGACAAGGAATCCGGCTGGGAGATGGAGGTGTTGTTTGCGGTCTTTCAATTCATCCAAAACGAGGCCAACCGGAATCCCCGGATGAGCCTGGGGCGTTTGCTGGAAGTCTTTAAGCGCATGGATGCCAATAAGTTGTCGCTGCCGGTAAACGGAGCTGTGCACGCCTCAGCCGCCAGCGACACGGAGCAGCCGCTGCAGGGTGTCAACCTGCTGACGGCACACAGCTCCAAGGGGCTTGAGTTCCAGAAAGTGTTCATGCCTGATTGTGTGGACAGCGACTGGGAGCCGGCCAGGTACGCGTCCAGGTACCAGTTCACGCTGCCCGACACGCTGACGCTCAGCGTTGCGGAGGAGGACGCCATGGAGGCCCGGCGGCGTTTGTTTTTCGTTGCCATGACGCGGGCGAAGGAAACGCTGCGCTTATCGTATGCCGGGGTTGGCGATGATGAGAAGCCCTTGCAGCACGCTCAGTTCATTGACGAGCTGCTGGGTGACGGCGGTTTGAAGTTGCAGGAGGAGGCAGTAGCCCCATCGCGTTTGATGGCGGCAAAGGCTTCCTTGTTGCTGGAGCGCAAGCCGGTGGCCCTGGTGCAGCACGAAGAATTGGTGCGTGCGACGCTGGAGCGTTTCTCTCTGAGCCCCAGCGCTCTGACCACCTATCTTCGCTGTCCCTTGAGTTTTTACTACGAGCACGTACTGAAAATGCCGGGGGTGCAGACGGAGGCAGCCGCCTATGGGCAGGCGATGCACGAGGCCCTGCGCCGTGGTTTTGAAAAAATGCTCCGTCCGAAGTCGAAGGAGCAATATCCGGGCGCTGCGGCTTTTGTGCGTTTTTTTGAAGAAGAAATGCGGCAAAGACAGGCCTTTTTTGGCAAAAAGGAGTACGAGGCCCGCTTGTCGCTGGGGCGGCAGCGGATGGAGAGCTATGTGCTGCGAAATGTGGAGCATTGGCCGAAGAAGGTGCAGGTGGAGCAAAGGTTCCGGCAGGTCGTGGTGGATGGCGTGCCAATTACGGGCATCATTGACCGTATAGACAGCATGGAGCAGCTGGAGGTACACCTGGTGGATTACAAGACGGGCAGCCATAATTCTGCCAGGATACAGGGCCCCTCTGACAAGCAGCCTCAAGGGGGAAGTTATTGGCGGCAACTGTATTTTTATAAAATCCTTCACGACAACTGGCGCGACAATCCCCGGATAGCGGTAAGTGCGGAGATCAGCTATCTCGATCCTGACGACAAGGGGAATTTTCCGGCACAGCGCATTGTTTTCAATCCAGAGGAGGTGGGGTTTGTGAAGCAGCTAATCCGGGAAAGCTATGAGAAGATCATGCGACAGGAATTTTATGAAGGGTGCGGGGAGACTACTTGTCCCTGGTGCCGCTTTGTCAGCCAACAGCAGCCATCAGATAGCTTTGCCGACCTGGAGTCAGAGGCCTTGGATGATTAGAATCAAAAAGTCTGGAAAATAAACCGAGTGATGGAATACAATTTGACGGACAGCTATCGCCACAAGGGCCTGCGCCGCAAGCTGGTGGAGTCTTTGCGGGCCAAGGGAATAGCGGACGAGCGGCTATTGGCTGCGCTGGAGGCAGTGCCCCGGCACTTTTTCCTGGACAGTGCCTTTGCCAATCTGGCTTATGAGGATCAAGCCCTGCCCATCGAGTGCGAGCAGACGATATCGCAGCCCTTCACTGTTGCCTTTCAAACCCAGTTGCTGGAGGTGAAAAAGGGTGACAAGGTGCTGGAGATTGGCACCGGCTCTGGCTACCAGGCAGCCATATTGGCGGCCATGGGTGCCAGGGTGTTCACGGTGGAGCGGCAGGAGCAGTTGTTTGACAGGGCCCGGAATCTGTTGAGGGAGATGGGGTTCGGGAACATCCGCTGCTACTTCCGGGACGGCACGAAAGGCCTTCGGGAGTTTGCTCCCTTCGACAAGATCATCGTCACGGCAGGAGCTGCCCAGGTGCCGCAGGAGCTGTTGATCCAGTTGAAAGAGGGGGGCATCATGGTCATACCCGTGGGGTATCCGTTTCAGCGGATGAAGCGCATCATCAAGAAAGCGGGAGGCGAGGTGGCCGAGGAAGACTGGGGGGATTTTCGCTTTGTCCCTTTTGTGACGGGTACGGCACCGGCGAAATAGTTTGGAAAACGGCACCGGTGCTTTTGA
>JBEAYO010000035.1:0-13252 GCA_041159285.1 Bacteroidota bacterium
TATTCCGAAATGTTCGAGGCCCTCGTCTGGGTGCAGACCAAGGCGGAGGCCGAGGTGCGTGTAGCCTACTGGCTCCAGGGAGACACCTCCAGGCGATACTACACCCAATCCGTTCGCACCGAAAAGACCAACGGCTTCACCGCCCACCTGGTTGCCGACCAGGTGGAGCCGGGCAATACCTACGAATACGAAGTGCAAATCAACCAGCAGCCGGTGAAACTGAACTATCCCACCGCTTTCAAAACACAGACCCTCTGGCAGTGGCGCACCGATCCGCCGCCTTTCCGCGTTGCCCTGGGCAGCTGTTCCTACGTCAACGAACCGGCCTATGACCGCCCTGGCAATCCCTACGGCGGTGAGTACGGCATCTTCACCACCATCCACCAGCAAAAACCCGATGCCATGCTCTGGTTGGGCGACAACATATACCTGCGCGAGCCCGACTGGTTCACCCGCACGGGCTTCCTGCACCGCTACACCCATGCCCGATCCCTGCCGGAGTTGCAACCCCTGCTTGCCTCCACCCACCACTATGCTATCTGGGACGACCACGACTTCGGACAGGACAACAGCGACGGCACTTTCATACACAAGGACCTGGCCACGGAGATGTTCCGCCGCTTCTGGGGGAACCCCACCTGCGGGCTGCCCGGAAAAGGTGGCATTACCAGCTACTTCAAGTGGAACGACATGGATTTCTTCCTCCTTGACAACCGCTACTTCCGCACCCCCAACAATCAGAAGACGGCTGAGCGCACCATGCTGGGCAAAGACCAGCTGGACTGGCTCATCGGCGCTCTGGCTAGCAGCCGCGCCCCCTTCAAGCTGGTGGCCGTGGGCGGACAGGTTCTCACCACCTATGCCGGGCACGAGACCTATGTGAATCTCTTTCCGGATGAAAGGGCCTATCTGCTCCGCCGTGTCGAGGAGGAAGGCATCAAGAACGTCATTTTCCTCACCGGCGACCGCCATCACACGGAATTGAGCAAACTGGTCACCAACAGCGGCACCACCATCTATGACTTCACCGTTTCGCCGCTGACCTCCGGGGTGCACCAGACCGACGAGCGCAACGCGCTGCGGGAGGAGGGGACCCTGGTGACCAGCCGCAACTTCGGAATCCTGGAATTCGCCGGTCCCCGCACGGCCAGGACGCTGACGATGCGGGTATTTGACGTGGGAGGTGTGGAGCGCTGGAGCCGGACCATCGCCGCTGAAAAGTAGTTTTTGCCAGGAAGGGGAAAAAGCTCCCGGCTCGACTGGAACCGGGAGCATGAAAAACAGCAGGATATGCGTTCATGCGGTCTGCATGAACATGAGAAATCAGCTAAGCTTTTTTTTAACTTATTGCGACGGGTCAGCGGCGATGCCTCCGTCGCAACAAGTATTTTATAAAGGCGCTTCTTCCAGCCCGGGGAAATTCCCGCTTTGAAACAAAACCGTTTAAAAATCTGAGATCTTGCGCACCACCCGGTAGAGGCGGGTGTGGATGTTCACCTCCTCCACGAAGGGGTCGTGTTCCAGGTGATTGGCAGAGATGAGCTTCAGGTGTGTGACTTTTCCGCCGTGATAGATGCGCTGCACGTACTTGACCCAGAGTGAGCCGTTGTTTTTCACGGCATACACCTCGTTGTCCTTCATTTGGTCCAGGCGTTCCACTTCGCGGCAAACGACGACGTCGCCGTTCATGATCACCGGCTCCATGGAATTGCCGCTGATCTGGAAGGCGACCAGGCCGCCCCCCTGCAAGCCGGGCAGGGAAAACCAATAGCTGTCTTCCGTGGCAAAGCTGCCGGTGTCCACCGAGCTGCCGGCGAAGGCTTCCACCGTGGTGAACAGGATGTTGCCCTTGGCGTGGTGGCCGGGCGCCTCCGTGTTTCTCGGTCGCGGGAGCTCCAGTCCGAAGGGGACGCCGGTGCCGTCGAGCATGAAATCCTCGTTGATGCCATATTCGCGGCAAAACTTCCGGGCCTGGGAATAGCTGATTACCCGCTTGTCCTCCATGTTGAGAAAAGCGCGGATGATGTGGCCGTACCCCCGGTTTCCGAGCACTTTTTCCGCCACGTCGCCAATCCCGCGGCCATTGCGGTCGTTCTTTATGATTACGCCCTTGTCTTCCAGCATTTGAAAGACTTTGATGAAGCGGTCATTTAATTCCAAACGGTCTTCTCCGATCATATCACATGAATTTTAAAACAGTATCAGTGTAAATCGAAGACAAAATTAAAACAAAATATTTTATTCGCAAACTTTTGTTCAAATATTTTGATTAAAAATAAGGTCGGAGGCTTCCTGCCAGTCGGTGCGAAGGAGGGCGAAGAGCTCCACGTCCAGGTACCGGCCGCGCAGCAGCAGGGATTGCCGGAGGACGCCCTCGGAGCGGAAGCCGAGGCGCAGGGGGATGGCCCGGCTTTTCTCATTGCCGGAGGCGGCGAGAATTTCAATGCGGTTGAGGTCCTTGCTGCGGAACAAGTGGTTGACAAAGGCGGCGCAGGTCCTGGTCATGATGCCCCTGCCCTGGAAGTCCTCCCGGAGCCAGTAGCCTATCTCGCACTTTCGGTGGTCCTTGTTGAAGTGTACGACGCCCAGGGAGCCGGCCAGCTGGTCTCCGACGGTGATGAAGGTCGTCAGTCGCGTTCCCTGTGAATTGTGGTGCATGCTTTCCGTGAGGAAGGCCTGGGTGTCCTCCGCAGAGTGAGTGGCATCTACCCAGGGCAGCCATTGCCGCAGGTAGTCGCGCTGCTGGTCGATGAGTTCAAAGACAGGCCTTGCCAGCTCCGTCCTTGCCAGGTGGAGGGCGATGGTGTCGTCAATTCTGATGAAAGGCGAGAGCAGCATGCTGTGGATATTGAGTAGTACGGGCACAAATTTAATTCCGTATTCAGAGCATTTTTAAACATGCTCTTAAACTTTTGATGATTTCGCGAGTCTGACAATTAAAGAGACCTTTGAAGACGCCGGAAAAAGACATATCGGACGAGGAACTGCTGACCCTGATGCGCACGGAAGGCAGCGAAGCTGCCGGCTACAACCTGCTGCTGGCCAGGTACCGGCATCGCCTGTACTGGCAGATCCGCCGCCTGGTGTACGACCACGAGGACGCCAGCGATGTGCTCCAGAACTGTCTGATCCGCGTTTTTCGCAGCCTGTCCGAATTCGAGGGGCGGTCGAAACTGTACACCTGGCTCTGCCGGATTGCCTTGAACGAGGCCATCAGTTTTTTGAACAAAAAGAAGCAGCCGGCGCTCAGCTTGCTGGAGGAGGAGGCTGCCCAGCTGCGGGAGCGCCTGCGGGCCGACCCCTACTTCGAGGGAGACGAGGTGCAGCTGCTGTTGCAGGAGGCTATTGCCCGCCTGCCCGAAAAGCAGCGCATCGTCTTCAACTTGCGCTATTTTGAAGACATGAGCTACGCGGACATGGCTTTGGTGCTCGATACCTCGGAGGGGGCGCTGAAGGCCTCCTATCACCATGCGGTGAAAAAAATCGAATCGTTTGTGAAAGCATCGCAATAACAACATAAAATTTATGGATCCATCGAATGAATTTCGGGAGGAACTGGAGGGGTTACCTCCCTTTCTTCGGCAGATGAAGGGAAGAGACGAGGGGTTTCGCGTGCCGCCCGGCTATTTTGAAGCGCTGCCGGGGCAGGAGGCGTTCAGGACGCCCGTCCGCATGGCATGGCTGGCGCGCTACCAACGGTCATTGCGGGCCATTGCCGCGGCCCTTGCCCTGTTGCTGATATCCGCGGCGGCTTACTGGCACTGGCAGCAACTGATGGCGCAGGAGGCTGTTCCCGCGCTTGCCGAAGTCTCCCTGGCGGAAATCCCGGAGGCGGATATCCACGCCTATATTGTGGATAACATTGGGGATTTCGAGGGCGAGATTGCCGCCGTGTTCCCGCCCGGGCAGCTGGCAGACCCATCCGTTGCTCGTGAATCAACAACCCCGGACATCCCGCTCCCCGCAGCTGCGGAACTGGAGGACTACCTGCTGGACCGCCTGGAAGACCTGGAAACAAGTGACCTGGAAGCCTTGCTTGACCAATAGCGCTTGAAATTATATTTTAAAAAATCGCAACTGTTTAGCGCCTTTTGTGGATGCTGCTTGCCTCCCGGAAGGGCGCAGGGCGCAGCCCCGCGCCAAAAAAAAACTTCCCCGCAGCCGGCGGTCTTCGCCCGGGGGGGCGGCGGCCCCGCCCCCCCCCCCCCCGACCACCCTTTCTGGGAGATAAGCGGCATCCGCAAGAGGTGCTAAACAGATACAAAAAAGTCATTAATAAAATGAAAATGAATCAATTACTGACCGGAGCCGCCGTGCTCCTGTTTTCCCTGACTTTGTCAGCCCAGCCCGGCCGTTCCCGCGAGGAGCGCCAGGAGAAGATTGAGGCCTTTAAAATAGCCTTTTTTACGGAAAAGCTTCAACTGACGCCGGAGGAGTCAAAGGCTTTCTGGCCGCTTTACAATCAGTATGAATCGGAGCGGGAGGCGCTGCGCAAGCGCTACGACCAGGAAAATGGCCGCATCGAATTGATGTCCGATAAGGAGGTGGCGGCATTTCTGGATAAGAGCATTGAAATGGAAGATCAACAGGTCAAGTTGCGCAAGGACTACCTGGGCCGTTTCCAGGAGGTGCTTCCCATCCGGAAAGTCGCCTTGCTGCAGCGCATCGACAGGGAATTCAAGGTGGAGTTGCTGCGGGAAATCCGGGAGCAGCGCGGGCCACAGTCACCGCCCGGCAACCGCCGCAAGGGAGGGCGTTAAGCGCGGCCTTCCTCAGCGGCTTTCCTCCAGTCCCAGTTGCGCGGCGATCAGGGGGGTGAGCAGTGCCGTCCATTTTTGGTAGCCCTTGCGGTTGAGATGCAGCTGGTCTTCAGCATAGAGGGAGGGGTCTGGCCTTCCATCCGGCTTTAGCAGCGGTGGGGACACATCCACGTAGGTGATGCCGGCATGGTTGTGTGCGAATTCTTCCACCAGGATGTTGTATTGTTGGAATTGCCCCCACAGGTGCCATCGCGCCGGGGAGGGTTTGGCGGACAAGGCAAGGAGGGGCACGCCGGGCAGGTGCTCTTCCATGTCTGCCACCAGCTTCTTGAAGCGTTGGAAGGCCACGGGAGGAGGGATGTCCTCGGCCATGTCGTTTTCCCCGCAGTAGAGGATGACGAGGGCCGGTTTGTACTTGTAGATGATTCGAGGGGCGTACCAGGCCACTTCCGGCAAGGTGGAGCCTCCGAATCCCCGGTTGATGACGCTGAAGGAAGGAAAATCCTGCTGCAGCGTGTTCCAGAGCCTGATGCTGGAACTTCCTGCAAAGAGTACGGCCCCCTGCGGAGGGCTTTTTATTTTATCGGCTGCCTCATAGCTGATGATTTCCTGTTCAAAACGGTTCAAAGGCTGCGTCTGTCCCCGGAGCGACAGGCCGGCCTGCTGCTCTCCTGGCTTTTGGTTGCTGCACCCCAGGGCCAGCAGGAGCGAGAGGGCCGATAAGATGATGGATGCGTTTCTTTTCATGTCTTCGTCGTTTTATGCAGGTCCAGAGGATGCTCAATGGCATACCGGGACGCCCTTCCCTTCTCCCAGCAAGATAAGTCGAATTGGGTTGGAATACAAGCGCCGCGCGCAAAAAACTTGCCTTCCAGGGGGCCGGTTGACTTTTGTCAGCCGCTGTCGCCGCCTTCCGTCATTGTTTTTGAAGGTTTCAGGGCTATATTGTCAGCAGTGGGCACATCGCAGGATCATTTGAACAGGTGACGCCGGGATGCAGGAAGGAAGCCAGAAGGGGGTGGCCTGACCGCAGCCGGGCGTGGACGAGACGGAAAACATCCTGCGGGGCAGTTCCCAGTTCGTTGAACAATACTCCACTCGGCCTCAAGCGGGCAGGGCGCCCTTCCGTTCCGTCATCTTCGGCCGCAGTACCTGACCATAAAAATTTCAGTCATGAAAAAATTATTGGTTTTATCAGCCGCATGTTTGATGGTTTTGGGGACAATCCAGAATCTCCGTGCAAATGCGATTCCCGAGCCCGGCGCCAGGATGCTCGTCAGGGTGGAGCGCGGCCCAGGGATGAAGACAATCAACGTTTATCTGGCAAACCTACTGGACAAACGCACGCAGGTAAGTGTACAGGACATGGACGGCAAGGTTTGGTTCTCTGAGTACGCGTGGATGGAAACCGGATACGCAAAGCGTCTGAACCTGAGTGAATTGCCAAAGGGCAACTATTTGTTCTATGTGGAGAATAAAGATGAGCGGTACCTTCAAATGATTGCAATAGACGACAGCAGGCTGGATTTCTTCCGCTCCGCGGCACCCGTGAGAGCGCGCAAAGGGGTGGCGCTGCTGACCGGCAGCGATGACTCCAGGCGGGGTGGGCTGATTGGCTACATCACGCAGCCGGAGAATCATGCGATTGGGGTTCAGTTGGCCAACCTGGAGTCGAAGCGCGCCGAAGTGCGCATCCTGGCTTTGGGGGAAAGTATCGCCTATGCTGAAACCGTGTCGGGTGTGCCGGGTTATGCCAAATTGATAAACTTTGAAGGCATGGTGCCCGGGAACTACTACGTGTGTGTGGAAACGCCCGGCGTGTCCATCGTCCAGTTTTTCAACTGGTCAGGCGAGGGGTTGGAGTTTGAAGAAATGCAGCGGTTCGTCGACCCGGCTGTCCGCAGAAAAGGCTGGGCCGCGAGGTAGCGACAAATTAGGCGAGGTGCGTTATTATGGTGTGGGTGCGGAGCTGCGGCTCCGCACCCTAAAAATTTTTCTCGGTTCATGTGTTCATTTGAGCGTGCGTATCTTGATGTTCCGGTACCAGACCTTGTCGCCGTGGTCCTGGAGGGCGATTTTCCCCTGGGTGGCTTTTCCAAAATCGGGCATGTCCTTGAACTTGCTGCCTGCGATGAGCGCGGCCCAGTCCTCGCCCGTCATGTCCACTTCCACTACTTTGCGGCCATTGAGCCAGTGCTCCACCTTGCCGTTGCGGTTCACCAGGCGTACAGCGTTCCACTGTCCTGCCGGGCGCACCGTTTCCGTCCTGCAGCTGATGAGGTCGTAAAGGTCTCCGGCCCGGTGCTTCTCGATGCGGGCATCCGGGTGGCAGGTGTTGTCGAGCACCTGCATTTCGGGGCCGGTTTCCCAGCCGTACTGGTACTTGGCGGGGTCCTCCTTGATGTTGTAGATGATGCCGCTGTTTCCGCAAGGGGCAACCTTCCATTCCAGCTTCAGCTCGTAGTTGGCATATTCCCCGGCAGTGAGGATGTCACCGCCATCGGCAGCCTGGTGGTTGGGGCCCACGTTCAGGTGGATGGCGCCGTCCTGGACGATCCAGCTCTTGCCCGTCGCGTTTTTGCCGTAGGTGTGCCAGCCGTTGAGGGCCTTGCCGTCAAAGAGGAGTTTCCAGCCCGCGGCCTGCTCCGCTGCCGTCAGCGTGTTGGGGGCGAGGGAAGGTGCCTTTGTCTTCTCACCGGGATTGTCCTGCGGGATATTGTTCATCGTGTACCAGGCCTCCGTGGCCCAGAGTTCGTTGCTGTTCTCGCTGGCCCAGCTGTTGGGAATGCGTACATAGACGACATGCCCTGCCTTCATGCCGGCCAGTTCCAGGAACACCTTTTTGCGGTCATCGCTGACATTGGCGGAAAGAACCTTCAGTTTCCCAAGGTCCATCTTTGGTCCTCCGTACGCTGCAGTGGGCTCGTACCACCACTGCTGGACGTCGTATTCCGAGGGATTCCAGCCGGTTCCTTCCTGCAGAGGCTCGGTGAACTCGATTTCCAGGCCGTTGGTCTTGGCGCGCACCGCCAGCATTTCGAAAGTGGTCTTGCCGTTGTACTTCAGGCGCTGCAGGCCGAACCACTTGCCGCTGCCGTGCTGCCAGTTGCCGGGGTTGCCGATGCCGCCGACGTAGAGCGCCCCGTCGGGTCCCCAGGCCATGCGGTTGATGCCTGCTTCAAGTCCCAGTGAGAACTGGAACACGCTGCCCTGGTATTCCCCGTTTATTTTTTCTACAAAAACCCGCTTGACGCCCCCGTGCGTCACTTCGCAGTGTATCATCTGGCCTTTGTACGGGCCGTCGTTCAAGGCCAGGGGCGTGGAGGGTGAGTTGCCGATCTCGTCCTGTGGTAACCAGACCATTGGCGGGGTTTCCTTCAGGCTGGCCGTGCCCTCGAAGTCAACAGCGCGGCTGCCGTAGAAGGCGCCTTGCTTGATGTGTACAATCTTGCTGGAGGGCAGCCAGTCGCCCTGGTTGTCGGCATTGAAGATTTCCCCGTCCACTCCGATGCCGATTCCGTTGGGGGTGCGAAGGCCGGAGGCGATGAATTCGATGCTGCCGTCTTCGCGGGAAATTTTGAAGGTCTTGCCGCGGTCTCTGGGCTGCGTGGGAGCGCCGGCGCCGCCGGGAAGGATGTCGGTGGCCAGGCTGCCGTAGAAGTAGCCGTCCTTGTACACCAGGCCGAAGGCGAACTCGTGGAAGTTGGAGCTGACGCCCCAGTTGTTGCAAAGGGCGTAGTACTCGTCGATGACCTCATCCCCGTCGAGGTCTTTCAGGCGGGTGAGTTCCTGCTTCTGCAGGACGTAGATGTCCCCGTCCACCACGGCCAGGCCCAGGGGTTCTGCCAGGCCGGAGGCTATTTTCTTAGCCTTCATCTGGGCGGGGTCGCCGCTCTGCACGTTGTCTATGATGTAAACACCGCCCTCGGCATCCCAGAGGCTGACTGCCAGCCGGCCGTCGGGGAGGAAAGCCATGCCGCCCACCTTGGGGAAGAAATCGGCAGGGCGGGCCTGAGAGAGGTCATAGCTCGGGTGCACGCCTGCGACCGGGGACTTGTCGCCGGGAATGGTCGTGTTTTTTCCAAAAACGGTAGCGCCGCTGCCCGCCGGTGTTTTATCCTTGCCATGTGCCAGCATGCCCGGGGGCACGATGTCGAAGAGTCCGCTGTCTTCGCCATAGGACTTCATCTGCAGGGATATCACCTTGCCGCCGCCACCCTGGAAGAATTCCAGGCGGAAGGGGTGGTAGCCGGCTTTCAGGCCTATTTCTCCGTCTCGGGCTTCATCGCCGTGCAATCCGTCGTGGTCAACGACGATTTTATCGCCGATGTAGAGCCGGCTCCCGTCGTCGCTGACGAGGCGGAAGGTGTAGTTGTTGTCTTTCGGGATGTTGAGATAGCCCTCGGCCACGATGGCGAAGTTGTCGGTCAGTTCGCCGAAGTCGGCCCCTGCGGCTTGCAGGGCAGGTACGACACCCTCGAAGACAGGCTTGGGGAAGGGCTTCAGGTCGGCCAGTTTGGTGAGGCCTTTGTTGTATTGATAGGCCCGGACGATGGCGCCTGGCAGCACGTTTTCCTCTGACACGCCGGCGGCGGCTTCCTGCAGCGGCAGTTGCTTGTCCGTTTCAGGGATGGCGGCCAGTCTGGCCTCGTCCGTGCTGTCAAGGCCCATGATGTACTCCACCATGAGCCGGATGTCATTGTCCGGGAGGTCGGCGTGGGCCGTCATGGCTGCCTGTCCCCATACGCCGGAGCCGCCGTTCTTGACCTTGTTGACGAGCATGGCCACGTTTTCCGCCGTGTTGCGGTATTTTTTGGCCACGTCCACATAAGAAGGCCCGACGGTGGCCACCTGGGTGTTGTGGCAGGTCTTGCAGTCGTTGCGGGAGATGACCCGCAGGCCGAGCGGCAGGTTTTCTGCCGCTTCATTGCCTTCGATCTTGTTCTTGTTTTCTATCAGCGGCTTTTTGGTAAAATGGGTTGTGAAGGTCGTTTTCCCGTTGGACTTCAGTTCCAGGCGGCCTTCGAGGTCAAGGCCCTTGAGTTCTTTGAACTCCCGGTCGGCCTTGTTTTCCACGGTCCATTGGCCGTCGGATTCCACGGCGCTTTCGAGCGACACGGAGGAGACGTTGGTCAGCAGCACGACCTGGGCGTCGGCAGGTACCCCTTCGGTGACAAAGGTGCGTTCCAGGCCGGTTTGACCTTCATTCCTGGAGACGTGCTCCGGTCGTTCGGAGACTTTGATCAGCGAGCCGTCGTCGAGGCGGAGCTCGTAGTTGAGCCAGACCTGGCCCTTTTCAAAGCGGTGTCCCCGGTACTGGAAGGCTGGTTTTATTTCAGTGCCGTTTTTTATCACGCGCCAGGGTTCTTCGAATTTGTTGACGAACCAGGTGTTGCCCAGCGAAGAGGGCTGCGGGCCGTGCGCAGTGGTATAGACTGCACCGTCGAAGTTGACAGCACCTTTCCAGGCCTTGTAAACTGCCCCGGTCTGGGTGTGGTAGGCCACGAAGAGGTCGTCGTGCAGCGCCACCGTCGCGATGCGCGGGATGGAGTCCAGCACAGAGCGGATGACCCAGGGGTCGTGCGGGCGCGGGATCGGAGACTCCTTTTTACAGGAAGAGAGGGCAATCAACAGGAGACCGGGCAGCAGGAGGTGAACGTTTTTCAGACTCATTTAATAAGTGTTTTGCAATAGAGCTTGCTTCGGCGGGTCAGTAAAGTGGGAAGAAAAGAGCCTGTTTGCCCCTTCGATGACCCCGCCGAAACAAGTCTAATAAGTTGGTGATTAGCCTGGGCATTCTCATCCTGGCGTCAATTCCAGCACGAACGCACCCTTTTCCTGGAGGTCGAAGCAGGGGATGCCCTTTTCTTTGCAGGCTGTTTTCCACTTCGCCACCCGGTGTTTTTTGTTCGAAGCGTCAAAAATAATCATTTTGAAATTAAAGCGGTCCTTAAGGTCTTCGATTGCCAGGGGAGGGGAGCCAGTGAGGAGCAGATAGTCCATCCTCGTCTTCTCCTGGCCGGGCGCCGGGCGTGGAGGCAGGCGATCCAGCATGGCCAGTCGGATGCCTGAGAACTCCAGCAGGCAGCCTTGCCGGAACAGGTTGCCGGCCACCTGGGCTGTGGAGTCTTCCAGGTAAAACTGGTGAGTGAAGCTTGCGCCGCGGGTGCAGCGGTACCCTTTGGCTGCAAAATCTGCGCGCTTTCGGTCGAGGGCTGCGCTTTGCAAGGCATAGGCCTGTGTTCCGTCGAAAAAATCAATCAGCGTATGTCCGGGCAGGTGATAGACCACCAGCTGGCGCGAGTTGGATTGCCGCAAGTCGAGCAGGGCGTGATGGCAGCAGACGATGAGCAGCAGGGCCAGGGATGCGAGCAGCCACCGGCCCCGCCGGAAGCTGATGGCATACATGGCAAAGGTCAGCGAGAGGTAGAGCAGGATGGTGGCGCCGCCGCCCATGCGGATGTTGTCCAGCAGGGCCATGGGGAGTTGCTGGATCAGCAGGGTGCTTTCGTTGCCGATCCAGAGCAGCAGTTGCAGCAGGGTGCCGGCCGGGACCGCTGCCGGCGGCCAGAGGCTTTCCAGCAGCAGCAGTCCCAGTCCCAGCCCCAGCTCGACGCCAGACAAGGGGACCAGCACCAGTCCCGACAACCAGAAGTAACTGGGGAACTGGTGGAAGTAGTACAGGGTGAGCGGAAGGGTGGCCAGCTGGGCGCCCAGGGAAACGCAGGTTAGCTGCCAGCAGTAGTCCATCCACTTGTTTTCCAGAACCCACCACCTGGCAATCAGCGGTTGGAAGTACACGATGCCGAAAACGGCCAGGTAGGACAGCTGGAAGCTGATGCCGGCCAGCCAGTAGGGATTGTAGCAAAGCAGAAAAAAGGCGCTGGCATACAGGGTGTTGTAAAAATTCTTGTTCCGGTCCAGCGCCTCTCCCACGGCGGCGAAGCTGAACATGGTCACGGCTCGCATGACGGAGGGGGAGGCGCCGGTGACCAGGGCATAGGCCCAGATAGCGGTCAGCAGCAGCAGGGTCTTTCCCAGGCGCCAGGCCGGGTGGCGGGAGGGAACCCTTTTCAGGAAAAAGTTGAGCAGCAGGAAGACGATGCCGGCATGGAGCCCGGAGACGGCCAGCACGTGCATGGCGCCAGTCTCGGAGTAGGCGGTGAGCAATTCCTCCGGGATTTCGCTGCGATAGCCGAGGATGAGTGCGGCTCCCACGGCGTACTCTGGCGTTTCGCCGAGGTGTCTGGCCAGTACTGAGCTGAAATGCCGCTGCAGGTGAAGGGCACTTGAATACAGGGAAAAGGAGGACATTTTGCCGGACAGTTTCCATTGGCCTGTGCGGGGGAAGGCCTGGAGGTGTATGTTTTTGAAATGGAGATGCCGGCGGTAGTCGAAGGCGCCGGGGTTCTGCGCGCCGGGGGTTGGGATGGTCTTTGCGAAGAAGGCGAGTGTGTCTCCGTACTCCAGCGAAGTGGAGAGGCTGTCGAGTGGCAGGTAGAGCAGCAGGCAACCGGATGCCGGTGAGATGGCCGTGGTGTCTTTGGCGACTGCCAGTATTTTCAGTTCAATTTTGGTCCACTTTCCCTTGGACAGCGGCAGTTCCCGGATGCTTCCCTTGAAGTATGCCGGCTGGTCCGCCGGCAACAGGTGGCTGAAGTGGCCCGGGTGGTTTAGTTCGTGATGATGCCAGGTGATGCGGTAGCCCAGGGCGAGCAGGAGCAGGCAGAGCAGGCAGCCGTAGAGCCATCGCAGGCGGTAGAGGTGTCTGATTCGGGAGTAAAGCAGCAACAGAAGGAATAGGATTGCAAGCGCGGCATCGAGGCCGGGGATTTCCAGGTTCAGGAAGGTGGCGGACAGGATGCCCGTGACGAAGGGCAGCAGGATCCGGAAGAAGGGGTATTCGCGCCAGTTGGGCATTGGGGCCTGTTTTTTGGGTGACGGCTCGCAGCGGCCTTTGGATTGTAAATTTAGTGCCCGGTGGCCTTCCTGTCAACTGGTGGGGACAGTTTTTTTTGCGCTGCCTTGTTGTTCCACGCCGAGGCTGGCACAAAAGATTCCTCGAAGAGGCACCCTCTTGTGAAAAGGGCGCGGGGCAAAGGCCCGCAGTGTGCCCTTTCCGGAAGTCAAGCGGCATCGGCGGAACGAATTTTAAGAGCGCGCTGAATCTTTTGGGACAGCCCCCGCGAGTTTCAGTTATTGAAAATGCGCCCCAGGATTGCCAAACTGCAACCTTGGCCTTGCAAATATTGTTGTTTACGGGGGTCGGGAGAAGTCTTCCCAATCACTTCGCCGGCCATAGCAACAACCGCTAAACGCATGGAACTGAACTACAAAGAATTTGGACAGGGCGAGCCGGTACTCATACTGCACGGCCTGTTCGGCACCCTCGACAACTGGCAGACCATGGCCCGTCAACTGGCCCAGGACTACACCGTTTACATCCTGGACCAGCGCAATCATGGCCGCTCTCCCCATGCCGACACCCATGA